>JBDLIY010000293.1:0-5517 GCA_039714635.1 Planctomycetota bacterium | reverse complement strand
GCGTGTCGTCCGCCTTGCGGTCGCTCTGGGCGACCTGCACCTCGCTGTACTTCAGCAGGCACCAGGCGCGCCCCAGCTGGGCTGACTCATTGCCGTCGTCGAGCTCGACGGCCTTGTTGAACTGCTGCAACGCCTTCTGGTAGTGGGCGCCGTCGTACAGGCGCTGGGCGTTCTCGATGTGGAACTCGGCCGTGTGCTGCTCCGGCGTGTGCTCGACGGAGGACGAGCACGCCGCGAGGAGGAGGACTCCGAGCGTCAGGAGAGGCAGGTGCATCTTCATGGCTCGAATCTCCTCGCGGCGGGTCATCGCCAAGTCACCATCTGATCTGAGCTTAGCCCAGTTCCTCGCGCGGGTCGTAGGTCCACTCGAGGTCGATCGGAGCGTCGTCGAAGATCTCGTGGGCGGAGAAGAAGAGGTCCAGCTCGCGCCGGGCGGACTCCTCGGAGTCGGAGCCGTGGACGAGGTTCATGCTGCGGGAGACCCCGAAGTCGCCGCGGATCGTGCCCGGCTCGGCCTCGTAGCCGAACGTCTTGCCCATGATCTTGCGGCAGACCTCGATCGCGCGGAGGCCGCGAACGGCCATGATGAGGACCGGGTTGCCGGTCATGTAGCTGACGAGACCTTCGTAGAAGGGCTTCTCGCGGTGGGGGGCGTAGTGCTCCTCGACGAGCTCGCGCCGCAGGTGGGCCATCTTCATGCCGACGAGCTGCAGGCCCTTGCGCTCGAAACGCTCGATGATCCGGCCCATGAGGCGGCGCTTCAGGGCGTCCGGCTTCAGGATGATGAGGGTGGTTTCCATCAATGATCTCCGTCGATATCCGGTGAAGCCCGCATCATAGGGGGCCGCCATCCTCCGCCAACTTAATCCTCGGATCCGGCTTCGAGGGTCTTTCGGTCCGTCCTCGGGCGGCGCGTAGAATGACCCCATGAAGCTGCTGGTTCTGACCTTCGTCCTCCTTCCGGTCGTCGCCGCGTGCCAGAGCGGGAACGACCTGCAGGCCCTGGACGACGAATACGATCTGTTCGTCTACGAGCAGGAAAAGGGCCGGCGGGAGGAACTCGAGACGCTGTACGAGCGGGAAAGGGCACGCTCGGACGAGTTGACGGAGAAGATCCTCGAGCTTCGCCGGGAGATCGAGGAGAAGGAACGCGAACTCCGGGAGCTCGAGAAGCGTCGCCAAGGTGAATAGTTCATCCGCCCCGGGGACGGGGCGTCGGGGGTAGGTGAATGCGCAGCGTCTGTCGGATCCTGGCCGTTCTCTCCATCGTCTGGTTCATCTCCATCGCCCCGCAGCTTCAGGCTTCGGAGCCGGCGGGCGGCGAGGTCCACGCCGCGGCGGAGGAACATGGCGAAGCTCATGGAGAGGCTCACGGCGAAGGCCACGGGATCACGCACAACATGATGTTCCTGGCGCTCCAGCTGGGCGTCATCCTCATCGCCGCCAAGCTGATGGGGGAGTTCACGGAGCGCGTGGTGAAGATGCCGGCCGTCCTCGGTGAACTGGCCGCCGGCCTCATCATCGGGCCTTACGCCCTCGGCGGACTGGCGATCCCGGGGTTGGGGGACGCGCTGTTCCCCGCTTCGGCCGCCGCGTCCGAGGTCGTCCCGGTGAGCGAGGTCATCTACGGCGTCTCGACGTTCGCATCCATCGTCCTGCTCTTCCTGGCCGGTCTGGAGACGGACTTCCGGCAGTTCATGCGCTACGCGGGGCCGGGCGGCCTCGTCGGCCTCGGCGGCGTGCTCGGCGCGTTCGTGACCGGCGACGTCGTCACCGTCCTCTTCGGGCAGGCCCTGGGCTACGAGGGCTGGACGTTCATGAGCGGCGTCCCGCTCTTCATGGGGACGATCAGCGTCGCCACCTCGGTGGGTATCACGGCGCGCGTCCTCTCCGAGAAGGGGAGCCTCGACACGCCGGAGGGCGTGACGATCCTCGCCGGCGCGGTCATCGACGACGTGCTGGGCATCATCGTTCTCGCCATGGTCGTGGCCATGCACAAGGCCGGCGACAGCGGCGAGGTGGACTGGGGGAACATCGGCATCATCGCCGCGAAGGCCTTCGGCATCTGGCTCGTGGCGACGGCGGTGATGATCGTCGCCGCCGGGCCGCTGAAGCGGTTCTTCGGGATCCTCAAGGGGGACGGCGTCGTGCCCGGCGTGGCGCTCGGCATCGCCCTGATCCTCTCGGGGATCATGGAGTCCTTCGGCCTCGCGATGATCATCGGCGCCTACGTCTGCGGCCTGGGCTTCGCCAAGGAGAAGGAGCTCGCCCACCGGCTCGACCGCCTCGTCCGCCCGATGTACAACCTCGTCGTCCCGGTCTTCTTCTGCGTCATGGGGATGCTGGTGAACTTCGAGGCGATGGGGGCCGCCCTCACGTTCGGCCTCATCTTCTCGGGAATCGCCGTCGTCTCGAAGGTCGTGGGCTGCGGCCTGCCCACCTTCCTCGTCGGCTTCAACATGAAGGGCGCGCTCCGGATCGGGTTCGGGATGCTTCCCCGCGGTGAGGTGGCGCTGATCGTGGCCGGGATCGGGCTCTCCAGCGGCATCATCGGCCAGGACATGTTCGGCGTCTCGATCCTGATGACGCTGATCACGACGGTCCTGGCGCCGCCGATCCTCGTGAAGCTCTTCGACGGCATGCCGGGCCGCCGCGGCGAGGTCGCGCCGGACGAACCGGTGCGCGAAGTGATCTACCGCACGGCGGAGATGCCGCGGTTCCGCCGCGAGGTGCTGCTCTCGTCGGTGATCGCGGCGCTGCAGACCCGCGACGACGTCGCCGTCTCCCAGGTCGTCGTCGGCCAGGACATCTACCTCGTCTCGCTCTCCGATCCGGAGTTCGACTTCGAGGTCGTGGAGGCCGGCGAGACGATCGAGGTCCACGCGAGCGAGGCCGACCGCGAGCAGGCGCAGGTCGTGATGCGCCGCGCCGTGGACGAGGTGCGCGCGTCGTTCGATCACCTCGGGGAGCCCGAGGAAGAATAGCTACAGGATCGACGCCGCCAGGTCCTGATCCGAAGCGATCTCCCCGACCCGGGCGCGGACGAAGGCGTCGTCCACGACCACCTCGGTGAGCCCGTCGTCGGGCGCGAGGAACGACTCCTCCTCCAGGAGCTTCTCGACGATCGTGAAGAGGCGGCGGGCGCCGATGTTCTGACTCCGGCGGTTCACCTCCGTCGCGATCTCGGCGATCGCGCGGACACCGTCCTCGGTAAAGTCCACCAGCACGCCGTCCGTCGCGAGGAGGCTCGCGTACTGGCGGGTCAGCGCGTTCTCCGGCTCGGTCAGGATCCGGACGAAGTCATCGGTGCCGAGGCTCCCGAGCTCCACGCGGATCGGGAAGCGTCCCTGCAGCTCCGGGATCAGGTCCGCCGGCCGGGCGACGTGGAACGCTCCCGCGGCGATGAAGAGGATGTGGTCCGTGCGGACGACGCCGTGGCGCGTCGGCACCGCGGAGCCCTCCACGATGGGGAGCAGGTCCCGCTGCACGCCCTCGCGGCTGACGTCGGGGCCTGCGCCCTTGCCGGAGGAGATCGCGACCTTGTCGATCTCGTCGAGGAAGACGACCCCGGAGGACTCGACGCGGCGACGCGCCTCCTCCGTCACGCGGTCCTGGTCGATCAGGTCCTCGGCGGCTTCCTGGGCCTTGAGGTCCAGGGCCTCCTTCACCGTGACGCGGCGTGACGTCTCCTTCGACGGGTACATCTTGTCCATGAAGGCCTGGAGGTCGATCCCGGTCTGCTCGAAGCCCTGCCGGCCGAAGACGTCGGAGCCCCGGCTGGAGCGCTCGCGGACCTTGACCTCCACCTCCCGGTCGTCGAGGCGGCCGTCGAGGAGCAGGCCGCGGAGCTTGTCCCGCGTGCGGGTCCGGCGGGCGCGCTCGTCCTCCTCCGCGTCGGCGGCGGGCTCGGGCATGTGGGGAAGGAGCGCGTCGAGCACCGCCTCGCCCGCCCGGTCCCGGGCCGCGTCCTTCACCTCGTCCATCGCCTCGGTGCGCACGAGGGCCAGGCCCGATTCCATCAGGTCGCGGATGATCGTCTCGACGTCGCGTCCGACGTAGCCGACCTCCGTGAACTTGCTCGCCTCGACCTTCACGAAGGGCGCCCGGACCAGCGCCGACAGGCGGCGGGCGATCTCCGTCTTGCCGACGCCGGTGGGGCCGATCATGATGATGTTCTTCGGGAGGACCTCGTCGCGGATCGACTCCGGGAGGCGGGAGCGTCGCCAGCGGTTCCGGATGGCGATGGCCACGGAGCGCTTGGCGTCGCTTTGTCCGACGACGTAACGGTCGAGTTCCGCGACGATTTCGCGGGGCGTGAGCTGGCTCAAGGGAGTGTCTCCACCCAGATTTCGGAGTTCGTGTAGACGCAGATCCCGGACGCGATCTTCAGGGCCTCGCAGGCGATCTCCTCGGCGGAGAGCGTCGAGTGGGCGGCGAGGGCACGGGCCGCGGCGGCCGCGAAGCCGCCCCCGGAGCCGATGCCGAGGACGCCGTCGTCCGGCTCGATCACGTCCCCGGAGCCGGAGACGAGGAGGCAGCGGTTCTCGTCGGCGACGGCGAGCACGGACTCGAGGCGGCGCAGCACGCGGTCGGTGCGCCACTCCCGCGCAAGCTCCACGGCGGCCCGCGTGATGTCGCCGGAGTGGGTCTCCAGCTGCTTCTCGAACCGCTCCAGGAGCGCGAAGGCGTCGGCGGCCGCGCCGGCGAACCCGGCGAGGACCTTGCCCTCGTGGAGGCGCCGGACCTTCCGGGCGCCGTGCTTGACGATCGTGTCGCCGAGGCTCACCTGGCCGTCGCCCGCCATGGCGGCGCGTCCGTCCCGGTGCACGGCGAGGATGGTGGTCGATCTCGTCTTCATGGTCACCGGATCCTAATACGAACGAAGCGGAGCGTTCTTCTGTTTCTCCCGGTGCGCGGTCCAAAGTAGGATCGGCGGCTTGACCCCCGGTACGGAGAGAGAGACATGCTGAGAACGCACCACTGCGGCGAGCTGCGGCTCGAGAACCTCGACGAAAGCGTGAACCTGTGCGGGTGGATCGCCTCCCGCCGCGACCACAAGGACACGATCTTCGTCGACCTGCGCGACCGGTTCGGCCGCACGCAGTGCGTCTTCCGCCACGGCGAAGGGGAGGACGCCCTCGCCCTGACCCGCGGCTCCGAGCTGCCGCTCGAGACGTGCGTGCGGGTCACCGGCGTCGTCTCCGCGCGGCCCGAGGGCCTGCGGAACGCGAAGCTGCCGACCGGGGACGTCGAGGTTCTCGTCAACGGCCTCGAGGTCCTCGGCGAGACAGCCCCGGTGCCGATCGACATCGTCGACGAGGTGGAGGTGGCGGACGAGCTTCGGATGAAGTACCGCTACATCGACCTCCGCCGGGCGCCGATGACCGAGATCCTCGTCAAGCGCCACGAGATCACGCAATGGATCAACCGCGCGATGACGGAGCGCGGCTTCGTCAGCGTGGAGACCCCGATGCTGACGAAGTCGACGCCGGAAGGCGCGCGCGACTACCTCGTGCC
>JBDLIY010000292.1:0-5520 GCA_039714635.1 Planctomycetota bacterium | reverse complement strand
CAGGGCAATTCCGGCGTAGACAGGCTGAAACTGCAGCCCCCGGCGACAGTCGCCCCCCTCGGGAGTCAGGGCAATTCCGGCGTAGACAACCATGTGGATGAAAAACCGGTGCCTGTCAGCGCTGTTTCATGTGGATGAAAAACCGGTGCCTGTCAGCGTTGTTTCACTTCAGAGCGTCACGACCCGCGCGTGAGCCGTCATGTCGGCGACCGTGCCCTTCATGTCGCCGCGCTGCCCCACCTCCAGCCGCTCCATCCGGCCGTGGTAGGTCAGGCACGTGATGCAGGAGACGAGTTCCGTCCCCCCCTCCTCGAGCGCCCGGAGCGCGTCCAGGTGATGCGAGCCCTCGGTGGTCAGGAAGATCGCCGAGTTCAGGAAGAGGATCTTCGCCGGGCGGACGTCGTTCCCACCGAGCGATTTCAGGAACAGCTCCGTCAGCTTCTCGCCGAGGTCGGCCTCGCCGACGCCGATCTCGTTGCTCGTCAGGACGACCAGGAAGTCGTTGTCGATGGCCACGAAGCGCTCCTCATCGAATTCCGCTAGGATGCCGGGTCCACGTCAGGGAACCGGAGGCAGGAATGCGCATCGTACACGGCGTCTTCGTGGGACTCATCCTTTTGGGAATCGCGGTTGCGGAGAGCGAGAAGCCGCCCCTCCCGAAGCCCACCGAGATCTATGAGAAGCCCGATCTCCGCATCGAGCGGCACGAATCCGCCTGCAACACGTACCTCCTCTTCTGTACTGCGACGGACGAGTTCGTCTGCATCGACCCGAGCCCGAAGATCACCGCCGTAATCACCGCAAAAATTGCGGAGAATAAGAAGTTCAAGGCGATCTGGATCACCCACGAGCACGGCGACCACGTGGCCGGCCTCGCGGAGGTCCTCGCGAAGTACGAGGTCCCGGCGGTTTCCTGCGCGGAGGGGAAGAAGGGAATCGTCGAGACCGCGGAACACTGGAAGGACTGGGGCTTCGAAGGCACCAGCCCCCCGCCGGCGCCGGACACGATCATCGAGCACGGCGACGAGGTGAAGGTCGGGAAACTGACCTTCACGGCGACCCACCTGCCGGGCCACTCCCACGGCTCGCTCGGCTACTACCTGAAGGACCGGATCCTGTTCGCCGGCGACGTGCTCTTCCGCGGCAGCATCGGCCGCACGGACCTCCCGACGAGCGACCGGTCGGTCTTCGAGAAGAGCCTGTCGGACCACCTGTGGGACCTGCCGGACGCGGTCGACGTCTTCCCCGGCCACGGCGACCGGACGACGATGAAGCGCGAGAAGAAGATGAACTGGCTCTTCCAGGACTTCGTGCGCGCCGGGCGGGGCGAGGAGCCGATCGAGCGCCCGTGGTTCGGCATCGGGATCGACCGCGAGCGGAAGGAGAAGGGCCTGAAGCTGACGCAGATATCCCCGGGCTCCCCGGCGGAGAAGTGCGGCCTGAAGCCCGGCGACGTGATCGTGAAGATGGGTGAGAAGGTGCTGGCCGGGGTCGACGACTTCATGAAGGTCTTCGTGGCGAGCAAGGTCGGCGACAAGGTCCCGCTGGTGGTGATGCGGGGCGAGGAGAAGCTCGAGGTGACGATCGAGTTCACGGCCCGGCCGAAGAGGTAGTGTCAGACCTGCGGGTCGACCGGAGGAGCCCCCCATGCACGGCGGAAGAGTCCTGATCTTCGGAGTTGTGCTTCTCGCCGTCGCCTGCTCGGAGCAGGCGGACCTGGATGAGACCCGACGTCGCGGCGACCGGATCGTCAGCGCGCTCGAATCGTATCGGACCACGGAGGGCGAGTACCCGACCACCCTCGAAGAGCTCACACCGGACTACCTGCCGGAGATCCCGACGCCGACCTGGGGCCTCCGGACCTGGGTTTACGAGCACCTCACGGACGGCTTCGGGCTCGCGGTCCACGAGTCCCGGCGCACCGGCGACGGGAACGCCCACTGGTACGCCTGGCTGGGCCCCGAACACGGCTGGCAGTTCGGCGACTGAGCCCCTACCCGCCCCACAGCGTATTCGTGTCCACCTCGCGGTCCATCAGCTTCAGGTAGTAGAACAGCTGGCTCTTGTGGCTCGCCAGGTGGTCCAGCATGTGGAGGAAGTGGTGGCCCAGCGTGCGCGGGGTCTCCTGGTTCCACGGGACCGTCACCGACTTGCCGGCCAGGTCCATCTCGCCCGTGGTCCGGACCATCTCCACCGCCAGCTCACGGTCGGCCCTCAGCTTCGCCTTCACGTCCGCCACACTCGCCGCCGCCGGCATCTTCTCCGCCGCCGGGAGCATCTCGTCCTCGGGCATCTCCTCGTACGTCACGCCCTCCGGAAGACCCCACTCCCCCGTCGCGATCCCGCGCATGCAGAAGCCACCGGCCGACGTCAGGTGCTCCAGCAACTGCCCCACCGTCATCCAGTTCCCGCCCGTGGGCGGCTTCCAGCCGAGATCGTCGTCCGTCACGAGACCGACCAGCCCCTCGGCCGCCCCGTAGACACCCTCGACCTCCGCGTTCAGCAGTTCCGTCCAGTTCATGCCCGCCTCCCGTCGTGTTCCGGTCCGCCGACATTCTACGACCGCCCACCGACACTCCCGCGGGCACTTTTTGCGTTCCGGCCCGTATGGATAGAATGTCTGACTTGGTTCTCAGGGGCACGGAGGAGTTCCCACATGTCGCAACCCATGATCGAGGCGGATGGTCTGACGAAGGTCTACGGGACCTTCGTGGCGATCCGTGACGTGTCGTTCTCGGTGCCGGCCGGCCAGGTCGTCGCCTTCCTCGGGCCGAACGGCGCCGGGAAGTCCACGACGATGAAGATCCTGACCGGCTACCTGGCGCCGACCGAAGGCACCGCCCGCATCGGCGGGATCGACATCACCGAGGACCGGATCGCGGCCGCCGGGAAGATCGGCTACCTGCCGGAGAGCGGGCCGCTCTACGTGGACATGACGCCCCGCGAGATGATCTCGTTCCTGGGGCAGGCTCGGGGGCTCTCCGCCGAGCGGCAGCTCGCCCGCCTGGCGGCCGTCGTCGAGACGTGCTCGCTCGGGGATGTCCTGAACAAGCCGATCCGGAAGCTCTCGCACGGCTACCGGCAGCGCGTCGGGATGGCGTGCGTGCTCCTGCACGAGCCCGAGGTGCTCATCATGGACGAGCCGACCTCCGGGCTCGACCCGAACCAGATCAAGCAGGTGCGCGAGACGATCCGTTCGATCGGCGCCGACCGGACGATCCTGCTCTCCACCCACATCCTCCAGGAGGTGGAGGCGGTGGCGGACCGGGTGATCCTCATCGCCGAGGGCCGCATCCGGTTCGACGGCACGCCGGCGGACTTCCGCCAGTCGGGCGGGGACGACATGGACCAGGCGTTCTACTCTCTGACGGGGACGGCATAGTCATGGCTGCGAAACCCGTGATCGGCGCGATCTTCCGTCGCGACCTCTGGAGCTGGTTCACGAACCCCACCGGGTACGTGTTCATCACGCTCTTCGTGCTCCTCTGCGCGTTCGCCCTCTTCATCCCGCCGAAGTTCTTCCTCGAGAACACGGCGAGCCTGGGGCCGCTGCAGGACTGGTTCCGCGTCCTGCTGCTCTTCTTCATCCCGGCGATCACGATGATGGTCTGGGCCGGTGAGCGCGGGCAGGGCACGGACGAGATCCTCCTCACCCTCCCGGCGTCGGACTCGAAGATCGTCCTCGGCAAGTTCCTGGCCGCCTGCGGGGTCTACACGGTCTCGCTGGCGTTCACGTTCCTGCTGCCGGTCTGGCTCCAGCTCCTCGGAAAACCGGACTGGGGCCTGATCCTGACGAGCTACTTCGCGTTCTGGTCGCTCGGGGTCTTCCTCATCAGCGTGGGGATGGTCGGGAGCCTGCTGACGGACAACCTGACCGTCGCGTTCATCCTGGGCGCCGTGTTCTGCGCGATCGCGGTGTTCCTGGAGGACCTGCTCGGGATGCTCGCGCCTCGCAGCTTCCTCGGCGACGGGCCGGTGGCGCTCTTCGAGCAGATGTCCCGGGGACTGGTGACGCTGCCGGCGCTGGTGTTCTTCGGCGGGTCGACCGCGGTCTTCCTCTACCTGAACCGCGTGCTGCTCTCCCAGCGCCGCTGGACGAAGGCGGGCACCGGCCTGCACCTCCTCGTCCGGCTGTCCGCGCTCGTGGCGGCGGTACTCGCGCTGACCGTGGTCACCGGACGGATCGGCGTGCGGATGGACCTGACGAGCGAAGGGCTCCACTCGCTGACGTCGGAGTCGAAGGATATCCTCGACGACCTCGACCCCGAGCGGCCGGTGACGGTCCGCGCGTGGATCTCCCCCGAGGTGCCGCGCGACTACATTCCCGTCCGGCGTGAGCTGCTCGATCTCCTGCGGGAGTACGACGCGCGCGGCGGCGAGGCGCTCTCCGTCGAGATCATCGAAACGCGGCGGTTCACCGACGAGGCGCGGGAGGCGGAGACGAACTTCGGCGTGCGGCACCGGCCGGTGTTCGCCGAGGAAGGCGCCCGCCGCAACGAGTTCGCGATCTACCTCGGCCTGGCGTTCACCGCCGGGGCGGAGGAGGTCGTGATCCCGTTCCTCGAGCGCGGCCTGTCGGTGGAGTACGAGCTGACGCGGTCGCTGCGGGTCGTCGCGGGGTCGAAGCGGCCGAAGGTCGGCGTCCTCGACACCGACGCGAAGATCTTCGGCGGGTTCGACTTCCGCACCGGGCGGCAGGACCCGCAATGGGAGATCATCCGCGAGCTGCGGCTCCAGTACGAACTCGTGCGGGTCGACCCGAACACGGACTACGCGGACGACCTCGAGATGCTCTTCGTCGCGCAGACGAGCAGCCTGACGCAGCCGCAGATGGACCGGCTGCTGGACCGGATCAAGGCCGGCGTGCCGGCGCTGCTCTTCGACGACCCGTTCCCGAACTCCCGGCCGGACATCGCGCCGTCGGCCGCGAAGGGCGGGCAGCCGAACCCGATGATGGGGATGCAGCCGCCGAACCGGGAGCGGAAGGGCGACATCCGTGCCTTCTACCGGACGCTGGGGATCGAGTGGAACCCGATGGCGATCGCCTGGGACAGCTACAACCCGCACCCGGACGTGCCCGCCTACGAGGAGTGGGTCTTCGTCGGCGCGGAGTCCGGGGCATCGGCCCCGTTCCACGCGGGGTCGGAGATCTCGTCCGGCCTCCAGGAGGTCCTCGTCTGGTTCGGCGGGACGATCCGCGAGAGCCTCGACACGCCCGTCGGGCGGAGCCTGGCGTTCGTCCCCCTCATGACGACGACGGAGGACGCCGGCATCCTGACGGAGCGGGAGATCTTCTCGCGGAACATGTTCGGCCAGATGTCGATCAACACGAACCGGAGTCACATCGCCGGGGGCGAAGAGATCTGCCTGGCGGCACGGGTGACCGGCCGGATCGACGGGGAGGCCGAGAACGACGTCGACGTCGTGATGATCCCCGACCTCGACTTCATCAACCTGCCGTTCCTGTGGCAGTTCCGCCGCGAGGGGAACGAGAGCTTCAACTTCGACAACGTCACGTTC
>JBDLIY010000291.1:0-5522 GCA_039714635.1 Planctomycetota bacterium | reverse complement strand
GACGGCAGATTGCGAGGTATTGCGAAACTCGTCCGATGCCGTATAATGCGGTCAGTCAACGACTTGCGGCCACCACCACGAGCCGCCAAGGGCCGTTTCGGGACGCAGAGGTCGCTGGTTCGAATCCCCCGCGGCAGATCGACGCCTGTCAGCGTTCTGTCGCTTCGCGTCCGGGGCGGGGTCTGACCCCAGGTTCCGTTTCGGCCGATGGACCTGCACTCGCCCGGTCGATGGCAAGCGGAAAGCTGCGGCGGGATCGAACCGCCACCCGGCGATCGTCGGCGAGGATGCGTTCGGTCCGGATCCAACGGCCCGGGCGGGGCGGGGAAGTCCATGTGAGACCCGGCGACGTAAGTTCGTCGCTGCACTCGGGACGAAGGAAGTGCCCCTATCAGAATTCGCCCTCGAACTCCGCCCCGAGTTCCGCCTCCGCCGCCTCCCGGAACCGGCCCACGGCCCTGAACCCGCCGACCCGGAACAGGTGCCCCGGGCACCGGCAGTCCGACGAGCCGAACCCGACGACGCACCCGGCCGCCCGTTCCGCGACCCACGCCGCCCAGGCACACTCCACGCGCTCCCGGCCCTCGCGCACCAGCGCGCCGACGACCTCGACATGCGGCCGCAGCCAGTCCAGGTGCCAGCGCTTCGGCCCCGTGCCGGCAAAGTGCCGGCCGAGCCGCGCCGCCAGGCCGCCGGGGCCGCGCGCGCTGCCAACGTAGGCAAACAGCCCCGCCTCGAACCGCCGGACGCCGAGCCGGCCGATCTCGACCGACCTCGGCCGCGCGAGTGTCATCAGCAGGATGTAGGTGCCGGGGGACTTGTCGAGCATCAGCCGTCGTCGCCGTCCCCTCCACTGTCGTCCGGCGCCGGCCGGTCCTCCGTGTACCGCTCGAGCAGCGCGACCAGGTCGTCGGTCATCTCGCGCAGCCGCTTCCCCGCGTCCGCGGTCGGGGTGCCGTGGTAGACGTCCTCGCCGATCAGGCTGACGCCCAGCATGTAGGTCATCAGGACCATCTTCGACTGCTGCGCGTTCGAGACCGCGCGGCCGACGTCGCGGAGGGGGTTCCGGTAGAACAGGGCGACGATCTGGACGACGCCGATCCCCGCCACGACGGCCGTGCCGCCGACGCCCTCCGGCACCGCGATCGCCCGCCAGGCCGCGATGCCGAGGAAGGCGAAGCCCATCGCGAAGATCAGGATGCTCATCCCGTGGGAGATCCGGAGGGCCGTGCGCAGCTGGCGGAACGAGTTGTCGATGAACGTCTGGGCTCCGTCCATCGAGGCCTTCGTCCGGGCCCGGAGTTCCATCGCCGCGTCGGCCGGAGCCGCGGGCCGCCCGAGGTCGGCGAGGACGTTCGCGATCTCGTTCGCCATCGGCTCCGGGACCTTCAGGCGCTCCCGGGCTTTCTCCCGCGTGGCCTCGTCCTCGAACTCCCGGCGGCGGTCGTCGCTGGCGAGGAGCTTCCGGAGCGCGCTCGCGAACTGGATGTAGTCGGACATGGCCTACCCTCCGAACTCCGCCGCGAGGTCGCGGAAGTCCTCCATCTGCCGGGTGAACTCGCGCTCCGCGGTGCGGGCGCGTGCCTGAAGGTCCCCGAGCGGAGCGCGGTCGTCGCCGGCCAGGAGGCCGGAGAGGTCGTCGATCGTCTCCCCGTAGAGAATCGCGACCCGGTACTCGCGTTGCTTCAACTGCTCGACGAGATCGCGGGCGTGGTCGATGCCGGTCTCGGGCGGGGCGCCGTCCATCCGCTGGACGAGTCCGTCGAGATCGCAGCCGAGCTGGACGAAGCGGTCACACAGGTTTTCGGCGTGGAAGCCCCGCGAGAGGGCGTCGCCGCGGAGGTCTTCGACGACGAGGCGGGCCTGCGCGATGTCCGCCGCCCCGGTGATCTCCCGCAGCCGCTCCAGGACGATCCCGTGGGCCTGGCCGAGGACCGTCCCGATCCGGCCGAGGAGCCGCCGGAACTCGTCCGCGCCCGGGCCCTGCCGCCCGTCGGCGCCCATGAAGGAGCGCCCGAATCGAATGAAGCCCGCAAAGGTGTCCGGCATGGTGAGCCCCCCTCTCCGCTGTCGAATCCCGACACGAGGATAGGCGCCGGGCGCGCCGGGCGCAACGACCGGCCGCATTGACGCCGGCGGGCCGGCCGCGCGATACTCGGGCCGGTGGGGCAGATCGACCCAACGTGCGAGGAGAGTGAAATGATGAGGCGCACCATCTGCGCGTGCCTGGTGCTGGCAGCCCTTGCGGCTCCGGCCGCGGCCGCGACCCTGCGGGTTCCGAAAGACCACGAGACCATCCAGGCCGCGATCGACGTGGCGGCTGAAGGGGACGTGATCAAGGTCGCGAAGGGCGTCTACGACGAGTGGCTCGAGATCGACGGCAAGGCCGGCCTCACGCTGAAGGCGCAGGGCAAGGTCGTCATCGACGGCAACGAGATCGAGATCACGAACTCCACCGGGATCACGATCTCCGGCTTCCGGCTCGAAGCCGTACCGGAACAGGTCGTCCTGATCGAGGACTCCGCGGACGTCACGCTCTCGAAGTGTCGTATCGAGTCCACGGCGAGCGTGGCGGTCGAGATCCGGGACTCGAACCGGGTCGTGATCACGAAGTGCCGGTTCGCCCAGATCGGCGGGCACGGCGTCCAGATCGACTACGAGGACGTCGGCCCGGCTCCGACGGAGATCACGATCGAGAAGTGCCGGTTCGACGACATCGGCCGGGACGCCGTGGACCTCGCCGGCGTCGACCACGTCGTCACGAAGAACCGGATCTCTCTCTGCGGATGGTACGGGATCTCCAACCGGGCTTCGGCCAGCGAGGTCTCGAAGAACCGGATCGACGGGGTCGAGTACGTCGGGATCCTGGTGGAGAAGGGGGAGAACCAGATCGGGAAGAACGTGATCCGGAATACCGGCGACGACGGCATCAGCATCAGTGGGGCCGGCAACGAGGTGATTTCGAATCGGATTCAGACGACCGGAAACCAGGGCATCCGCGTCGAGTCGGACGACACCCTGGTCGTGAAGAACACGGTGGCCGCCCCCCTGGCGGAAGGGATCTCCGTCAACGGGGAGAGGAACCGGCTCGAGAAGAACCTCGTGAAGCAGTGCGAGGACGTGGGCTACCTGATCCAGAGCGCCGGCAACGACATCGTCCGCAACAAGGCGAAGAAGTGCGGGACGGACGTGCAGGACGACTTCCCGGAGGGGAACACCTACGAGAACAACAGCTTCCCGGCGCCGACGTAGGGCGCCCGGGAGCGGGAGGTCGGCATGGACATCCCTCCTGTCTACGTGGTCTCCGGCAGCGTCGGGGCGAGTGGGCGGCAGGTCGTCTCCAGCGTCCTGGCGCAGTTTCCCGGCTGCCTGGTGCCCGTCGAGATCGTGGCCCACGTCCGCCAGCCGGACCAGGTCCGTGCGGTCGTCGACAAGGCGGCGGCGTCCGGCGGCATCATCGTCCTCACCATGGTCGACGAGGAGTTGGGCAAGGAGATCGCCGCGCGGGCGGCCGGCGCCGGTGTCCGGACGATCGACCTGATGGGGGACCTCCTCGGGTGGCTCGCACACGCGACGGGTCGCGAGCCCGCGGGGCGGCCCGGCCTCTACCGCGAACTGGAGAAGGACTACTTCGAGCGCATCGTCGCGATCGAATACTCGATGACGCACGACGACGGGAGGAGTCCGGCGGGCTGGCCGGCGGCCGAGATCGTGCTCGTCGGGGTTTCGCGCGCCGGGAAGACGCCGCTGACCATGTACCTGGCGGTGCTCGGCTGGCGCGTCGCGAACGTGCCGCTGGTCCCCGGGATCCCGCTGCCGAAGGAGCTGGACCGCGTCGACCGCCGGCGCATCCTGGCGCTCGACATCGAGCCGGACCGCCTCTCCGTCCACCGTGGCCACCGCCAGCGCGAACTGGGGGTGACGGGCCGCATGGACTACAGCGACGAGGACGCGGTCTGGCAGGAGGTCGATGCGGCGCGGCAGGAGATCCGCCGTCGCGGCTACGGCCGGATCGACGTGACGGACAAGCCGGTGGAGACGCTGGCCGACGAGGTGATCCGCACGATCACGCGCCGCCTGGGGGCGTCGGCGCGGCGCTGAGTCAGTCCCGCCACTCCCCGAGCATCCGCCGCAGCATCACGATCTGCCCGGCGTGCCAGCTGTTGTGCGACGCCGTCGCGTGGAGCGCGCCGAAGACCGTCGCGCCCTCCATCCCGACCAGCGGGGCGTCGAGGTCTTCGCGGACCGCGATCCGCTTCGCCTGACGGATCCCCTCTACGAAGCGATCCGCCAGCGCCGTCCAGGCTTCCGCCGACTCCGGCTTCGGTCCCGCCGGCCAGGGCTCCTCGGGGGTGGCGGGCGCCTCCGGCTCGACGCCGTCGATCCACTTCAGTGTCACGTCCTGCCAGTAGACGAGGTGCCCAAGGATCTCGTGGATCGTTCGCGAGGCGCCCTCCGGGAGCGTGCCGGCCGCCACCGCCGACAGGCCGGCGACGGCGTCGGCGGGTTCGGGGTGAGCGAACCGTCCGGCCAGGGCGAGGCGCAAACCGGTGGCGGCGAGATCCTTGTTCGAGGGCATCCTGCGGGCTCCTATCTCGAGATCACGCTCTCCGGCTGGCCGTTCATCACGTCGTCGGCGGTCGTTGCCTCCACGTGGATCTCTCCGGAAGAGATCCGGAGCAACTGGCCGGCATCGTCCAGCCAGTAGACCGTTCCGCCTTCCGGGACGCCGAGCGTCCGCCACTCGAAGCGCCAGGCCGACATCTCCTCTCCGCCGACCGTGACCTTCTCCTTCTTTACGCACACGAGCGCGCTCGGCAGGCCCGTCCGACCCGACCCCTCGAAGAGTGGCTTGAAGCGGAGGCAGGCGCCCTCCTCCCGCGGCATGAACGAGGCCAGCGTCTCCATCATGTAGGCCGGGATCACGCCGATGCCGATCTGGACCTGGAAGACCTCGTCGTCGCTGCCCGGCCCGCGCGAGAGCACCGTCCAGCGGAACTTCCCCTCGCCGCACGGACACGCGCTGCCGAACCGCTCCCAGTCGTTCATCCGGTCGCGGAACGCGGTCATCCGGACCATCGGGATCCCGTCCGACGTCGTGACGCAGGTGACCTCGTGGTCCATGATCCCCGTCTCGTCCTCGAAGACCTCCTCGGTGAGGACGATCAGCCGGTGGCCGATGAGTCGCGCGCGGATCCGCGCGAACCCCGAGCGCTCCCCCTCCCGGAAGAACACGAACCAGGAGTCGTGCGGCCGATCGGCCAGGCTCGAGAAGTCCAGCTTCGTCACGGTCGCCTTCGGCAGCGGCGTGCCCGGCGTGCCCTTCACCACCGGCAGGAGGCTCACCCCGATGCGGCCCTTCTGAACGGAGAGCGGGACCTCGCCGCCCTCCCGGACGACGACGATCGGGACGGCGCCTTCCGCCGCGCCGACGGCGGCGTTGAGCGTGGGGAAGTCCGGCGTCGGCTTCCCGGCGTACGAGATGATGATGTCCCCGACCGCGATCCCGACCGCCTCCGCCT
>JBDLIY010000290.1:0-5522 GCA_039714635.1 Planctomycetota bacterium | reverse complement strand
TCCCGGCTTTCGACCCCGCTGCTGATAACTACAGGCCACTGGCAACAGCAACTGGGGGGTCAATCCTGATTCAGACCCAATATCTTGCGGTTGACTGCATCCTAGTCGCAGTGGCCCGGGACGCAAGGGAAAACATGGTTTCGGGCCCCGGAACCCCGGAATTCCCGAAGATCCGCCCCCTCGCACGGGCGACGAGCACATCGGATGCGGGACGTACACACCCCGATCGCTACAATCATCCCGTCCGTCCGCCCCGGTCCGGGAGGTGCATTCCGTGACGAGAGCCGCCGCCTGCCTCGCCGTCCTCCTGGCCCTCTCCGCCCCCGCCGCGGCCGGAGACCGGAGCGCCGCCGCGCTCGACCAGGCCCTGCTCGATCTCTCCTCCGACCTGCGGGTCGCGTTCGTCGCCGCCCTGCCCGGCGACGAGCACCGGTCGACGCTCGCGTACCTCCGGCGCGGCCTCGGCGTGGAGACCACGATCCTCTTCCTGACGAAGGGCGAGGGCGGTCTGAGTGTGAGCGGCAGCGAGTTGAACGACGACCTGGCGATGGTGCGCGCCCGGGAGGCGATGGAGGCGGCCGCGGCGATCGGCGCGACGACCGATTTCCTCGCGCTTCCGGACATCGGCCTCACGTCCTCCGCCGACGAGGTGTTCCGGATCTGGGGAAGGGAGGAGGTCGTTCGCCGCCTCGCCCTGGCCCTGCGGCAGGTGCGTCCCCACGTCGTGCTCCTCGGAACGGGGGACGGCCGTCGGGAGGCGGCGCGGATCGCCCTTCTCGACGCGGTCGTCGCGGCCGCCGATCCCGGGAAGTGGCCGGATCGTTTCGAGGCCTGGACGGTCTCGCGGGTCTGGATCGCTTCCGGCGCGAAGGGGTCGGGCGCCACGGTTCCGATCGGCGCCGTGGATCCCGTCCGCGGGCTCTCCTGGGCCGAGATGGGGGCGCGGGCCGGGGCGGCCTACGTCTCACTCGGTCTCGACCGTCGGACGGTCAACGTCGTCGGTCCGCCCCGCGACTACCGCCTCCTCCACGGCGAGGCCGGCGAGGAGGCGTCGCTCCTCGGTGGACTCCCCGTGCCGCGCCCCGAATGGCGGACCGGGGAGGCCCGGGCGGGGACCCGGGAGGAGATCCTCGAGCGCGTGCTGGCGTTGAAGGAGCGGCCGGAAGCGGAGCGGCCTGCGGCGAACCGGATCGACCGCGCGGCCGCCCTCGCCCAGGGGCTCGACATCGTGCTCGTGCCTCCCGTCCGCCAGGTCGTGTTCGGCGAGAAGGTCGCGGTGAAGGCGTACCTCCGGAACGGCGGGAACCGGCCCGTCCGGTGGGGGGAGGAGGAGGAGCTCGCCCCGCAGTCCGTCGCCCGGTTGCCGGACGTCGAGTTCCACTCCGGCGCGAAGAGCCCCGGCGCTCGGGCGACCGTCTCCGTCCTCCTCGGGGAGAAGGCCGTGCCCGTGGCACTGACCGCGTCGGCCGACGTTCCCGTCCAGCCTGTCCTGGAGCTCCGCGTCGCCCCCTGGGGCCGCCTGTTCCGTCCCGCCACCGATCCGGGCGACCTCGAGCAGGAGATCTCCCGGTTCTGGGTGGAGATCGTGAACAACGGGAAGGAAGCGCGGGAGGAGGTGCTCCGGCTTCGCCTGAAGGGGACGGACCGACTGGAGGTCGTGGAGCCGGGCCCCGTGTCGGTGCCGGCCGGCGGGCGGCGCTGGGTCCGGATCGAGCTGCACGGGAAGAAGGACCTGGAGGACGGCCTCTACCCGGTCGAGGTCCGCTGGGGCCCGGTCGCGGTGTCGGACTCTCTTCGTGTCCTCGACGTCCGGATCGTCGGGGATCTGAATGTCGGCGTCGTCGCCACGATCGGGGACGACATCGTGCAGTTCCTCCACTCCCTGGGCATCCGGCCGACGCTGCTGTCCGACCAGGACCTGATCGAGCGGGACCTCTCCTGGTTCAACACGATCTGGCTCGGCATCCGGGCCTACCACGAACGGCCGGTGCTGCAACGGGTGAACGATCGCCTGCTCGCCTACGTCCGGGGCGGCGGCCATCTCGTCGTCAACGTCCAGCACCCCGGGGAGTGGTCGTCATCCTACGCCCCCTGGCCCCTTACGATCGGTCGGGACCGGGTCGACGAGGAGGACGCGCCCGTCAGGATCGCGGAGCCGGGGCATCGCCTCCTCACCTTCCCGAACCAGGTGGAGGCGGCCGACTTCGGAGGCTGGCGTACGGAGCGGGCGCTCTGGCTCCCGTCCTCCTGGGACCGGGAGCACTACCGCGTGCTCCTCACGTCCGGCGATCGCGGCGCCGCGCCGGGGCCCGGCCTGCTCTTCGCGAAGGCCGGCAAGGGAACGTACGTCTACACCTCGTTCACCTGGTTCCGGCAACTCCGGAACCTGAACCCCGGCGCCATGAAGATGATCGCCAACGTGATCAGCCACGCGTGGCGTTGACGGTGGAGACCCCGCGAAGGAGCCCCCGCTCGCGAAGGTCGTCCACCGTCCGCCGCATTCCGTCCTTGAGCGGACGGATCTTGTAGCCGATCTGCTCCTCGGCCCGGGCCGAAGAGAACGCCCAGTCCTCCTGCATCAGGTCGAGGATCCGCCGAGTTGCCGGGGATGTCATCCGGGCGAGGCGTGTGCCCCAGGCCGCCAGGCGCGAGAGCGCGCTGCTGCCGGCCCCGATGTTCGCCGTGCCCCGAAGGCCGCCCACGGACGCGAAGACACGGAGGATGTCGGCGACGGAGATGTTCTCCCCGCCCAGGATGAAGCGGTCTCCCCCCCCGGCGTATGCGAGCACGCGGCAGATGCCATCCGCCACGTCGCCCACGTAGGCCAGGCTGAGCCGGTGGCCGTGGTCGAAGGGTGGCGAGGTGAGCCGGCCGTCCGCGCGATCGACCAGGAGCTGTGAGAGGAGGTTCCCCCCGGCGATCTCGCCCGGTCCGTACATCAGCGTCGGGTAGACGACGGAGAGCGGGAGACCGCCCGAGATGTAGGAGCGCGTCAGCCCCTCGGCGACGCCCCTCGTCCGCTCGAACCCCGTCGGGTGCTGCCGCTCCCCCCGCAGGTGCTCCTCGTTGCGGACCTCCCCGAAGGAGGGGCCCAGCGCGAGGAAGGAGGAGACGTAGACGATGTGCTTCACCCCGTGGTGCCAGGCGGCGTCCATGACGTGGCGGAAACCCTCCACGTTCACGCGGTCGTGGTCGTTCCGGCGGCAGGCGCCGTCGGGCAGGGCGGTGTGGATCACCGTGTCGCAACCGCTCATCGTCGCCCGCACGACCGATGCGTCCGTGAGATCGCCGCCGACGGGCTCCACCCAGTCCGGGTCCAGGACGGAAGTATCGCGGTTCGGTCGGACGAGAGCCTTCACCTTCGTCCGCCGGATCGTCAGGGCCTCCACGAGCCTCTGCCCGAGAAAGCCGGTGCTGCCGGTGAGAAAAACGGCCATTCGTTCACCCCATGCGGGCCCGCAAGGGGCCCCGAGTCGAAGAAATGGCCCGGTCCGTCAGTTCGCTCCGCAGTCTCCATCGGAATTCCGGCGCTCCAAATGAAGGGGAACCCGGTGATAGAATCGCGGCCCATGGAACTCATCCCCATCGGCCGGCTGACCCGGGACGTGCCGTCCCGCGGCGAAACGCAGCCGGACCTGATCGTGGCGGCCCGGAAGGTCGCGGCCGGCGAGATCGGGCTTTTGCCCCATCGACCCCGCGTCCGGGGCGAACGCCTCCACCTGGGCCTCGGCCGCCAGCTCGCCCGCTGGCGCGGGAAGTCCGGGGCCGGCGTCTTCGAGCTTCTCTCCCGCGTCCTCGCCTCGGCGAAGGCCGGTTTCCGGCTCGGCGAGGCGGAGAAACCGTTCCCCGTCGTGATGCTCGAGTCCTCGGACCATCTCGTCGTCGTGACGAAAGACGCGATCGGCCTTTCCCGCGCCGCCCTCCGCGCGCCGGGGCTGCGGCCCCGTGCCTGCCTGGTGGCGGTGCTGCTCGCCCACGGCCTCCGGGCCGCCGCGCGCCTGCGGGCCGACGGGCCGGTGGACGAGGCGAGCGAGCGCGTCCTCGACGTGAAGAACCTCCTGCTGCTTCTCGTCGGCGTGCTCGGGACCGAGTGGGATCCGGCGGAGGTCGCCGACGAGCTGACCGGGCTGATCGATCCGTCGGACCCGCTCGTCCCGGAGTTCCGGAAGATGGCGGAGAAGCTCTCGGGAAGTCTCAGCCGGCGGGAGTCGATGCGGCTGGACGACCGGGTCTTCCGCGACGGCGCCCTCTTCGACGGCCTGCCCCGCCGCGAGAAGTGGCGGGTCATCGCCGCCGGCACGCTGGCCTGGTACGGGATGCTGACCCTGGGCCTGCTGCGCCTGCCGCGGCGCTTCTTCGCGCGGAAGAATCCCTACTACGAGACGGCCTGGTGGATCTTCCGCGCGAAGCCCGGCGGGCGGGGCCTGTTCAAGCCCGGCCTCCTGAGAAAGGCGATGCAGCGGTTCGCGTCCCTGCGCATTCTCTCGGGGATGGAGTATCTGTGGTCGGCGTACAGCCCGACCCTCGCGGAGACCTGTCTCAGGCCCGTCTACCGCCTGGCCGGCGGCAACCGCCGCCCGTTTGTCGCCACGATCGCGACGTACACCTACACCGCGCTCGTCATTCACCCGCTGTGGGTCACCCTGCTGATCACGGGCTCGGCCTGGGCGCTGGGCCACGTCTGGCCGGCGATCGACCGGTCGACGAAGATCGCCTCGAAGGAGAACCTGATCCTCCACGCGATCGTGATCGGCTGGTGGATGGGCGTGGGCCTGGTGGTGGCGGTGTCGAAGGGGCTGAAGAAGGAGCGGGGCCGCGGCTGATCAGACGAGGGTGTTGTTTAAAGAGAATCAACCCGACCCTTCCCCACTGAATTGACCGGACAAGCCTGCTCTTCCCAACGGCTGTGGGGGCTGCGAGGGGGGGACCCAAGTCGGTGCGGACTCTCTCAACCCGCCACCTGCCGGGAAGAGCGAACCAGCGAAGAACACCCTCGATTCCCGCCCTCCCCGGGAGTACCGTCACCGCATGGCCGACGATGACGCCCTCAACCTGATCCTCGTCTCCGACGCGACGGGGTCCACCGTGGAGTCGGTCGTCACCGCGGTGCTTGTCCAGTTCGGGGCGCACCGGATCAACGTGAAGCGGTTCCCGTTCGTCCGCACGACGGAGCGGCTCGAAGAGATCCTCGACGGGGCGCCGCACGGCAAGTGCGTGGTCGTCTACACCCTCGTCTCCGCCGAGATGAGGGAGATCCTCTACCGGAGAGGCGCCGAGAAGCGGCTGACCCTCGTGGACGTGATGGGGCCGCTGCTCGAGTCGTTCACCGGGATCCTCAACCGGGACCCGAAGATGGAGCCGGGGGTCCTCCGGCACGGCGATGACGACCTGCAGGCGATGGCGGAGGCGATCCACTTCACTCGCCAGCACGACGACGGTCTCGGGCTGGACACGATCGCGGACGCGGACCTGGTCATCCTCGGGCTGTCCCGGACCGGGAAGACGCCCACGAGCATCTTCCT
>JBDLIY010000289.1:0-5526 GCA_039714635.1 Planctomycetota bacterium | reverse complement strand
CGCCGGGCGCCGCCGCGGGAGAGGTGCGCCCGGAGCTCGTCGTCCCTGGACAGAAGATCCGCCGCGTCCTTCCCGTGGTGGTGGCAGACGTCGTCGTGGGCCCGGGCGAGGTCGTGGACGTACACGGACGCCCAGAGCGGCACCGAGAGATCGTGGGACCCGGTCAGCTCCACGAGAAGGAACGCGTGGACCATCACCCGCGCCGCGTGCTCCGGCCCGTGCCAGACGCTCGTGTGGGCGAACCGGGACGCCGGGGGGAAGACCTCCCGCACCGGCAGGTCGATCGGACAGACGAGATCGACGTTCTTCATTCCACCACCGTCTCTTCCAGGGAGGTCACGGTCCGGTCGAGTTCGAGGACGAGGTCGGCCCGCCCGCCCCGCGCCCGGAAGGCGTCGACGAGCGCGCGGTAGTACCAGAGGGAGCCGTCCCGCTTCCCGGTGAACCGATCCCAGACCGACTCGCCCTCGGTCCGGAGGGCCATGAGGATCGTCCGCGTGTTGTAGAGCTTGTCGGCGATGGAAACGAGGAGCGCGTCCTCGTCGGCCGTCGCCACGTGCGCGACGTAGGCTTCCTTGCGCGGCCGCCAGGCCGGCTTCGGGTCCTCGACCGTGTCGGTGCAGCTCATGACCATGTCGGCCACGGCCGCCCCGAAACGGGCCCGGATCTCCTCGAGGGTGTCGAGCCCGCCCTGGTCCTCCACGGCATCGTGCAGCAGCGCCGCGATGACCTGGTCCTCCGTGCCGCCGGCCTCGCCGACGATCGCGGCCACGCCGAGGAGGTGGTTCACGTAGGGAATCCCGCTCCCCTTCCGGGTCTGCTCGCGGTGCAGTTCGGAAGCGAAGACGAGCGCGTCGTCGAAGCGTGGTGAGTAGGGCAAGTCGACCCCCGGAATCGTCAGCGAGCCGGCGAGCCTACCACCCGGCGGCCCGATGCCTGCCCCTTTCCGGACAGAGCCGAGGTGATCAGTCTTCGGCGCCGCCGCCGGTCTCTCCGCCCGTCTCCTCCTCCCGCCGGCGCCGCGTCTCCTCCTCCTTCCGGAGGCGGCGGTGCAGGTCCCGGTGCCGGCTCCGCCGGGTGCTCATGGAGCGGTGGCGCTCGTAGTGCATGCGCTTGGCGTCGAGGCCACCGTATTCCCGCGCCCGCATCTGTTCCGAGGTCCGCTTCAGCTCATCGGCGTCCTCGGTCAGCTCGTCGCGGCGGGGGGAGTGTTCGGCGAGGGCCCGGAGGTCCCGTTCCGCGACTCCCAGCACGTTCGCCGCGTCATCGAGCCGCCCCTCTTCCGCGAGTTCCCGCGCCTTGCGCCGCGCCTCGGCGGCGAGGAGAACGGTGACCTCTTCCAGGACCGCGACGTCGGGCCCGGTGTCGCCCTTCCCCTTCTCCACCAGGTTGGCGGTGACGGGCACAGTGATCTCGTGGGAGGCAACCTCCTCCCCCACCGAGACGTACCGGAGGACGAGATCCGCGATCTTCACCTCGCCCAGCTCCCCGACCCCGGGCACGAGAAGCTCCACGAGGACGCGCCGCTCGTCCTCCCCGTACGCGTCACCCAGATTCAGCTGGACGCCCCCGGGCACGCCGGTGGACGGGTACTCGTTCAGAACGTGGAGGAGTTGCACCTCGGCGGTCGGACGGACCTCGACCGAGAGGTTCTGAGCGACGATCGACGCCAGCCCCGTGTACTCGGCGTCGAAGATGGCGGGCGCGTCCTCCGGCGACGCGGCGAAGTACCCGTCGCCGCCGCCGGCCGCGGCCATCCCGGTGAGGAGGTCCTCGCTGAACCCCTCGCCGAAACCGATCGTCGACGTCACGACATCCCGGCCGCGCGCATTCTGCGCCATGGCCGCGAGCTCTCCGGCGTCGCGGATCCCGACGTTCGCCTGGCCGTCCGTCAGCAGGAGCACCCGTCGCAGGTACCGGCCCTCCGGGCGACGGGCCTCCTCGAGACCCTTCAGCCAGCCGCCGGAGAGGTTCGTCGCCCCGGCGACCTCGATCGAGTCGATCGCGTGGCGGAGCGCCTTCCGATCGGGCTTCGACGAGGCGACGAGCAGTCGCACGTCGTGCTCGAAATCGATGAGGGCGAACCGGTCCTCGGGCCGGAGTCGGTCGACCAGGAACTTCGCGCACTGCTTCACGGCCTGAATCTTCCTCCCTCCCATCGAACCCGAGCGATCGAGGACGAGGGCCAGGCTGACGGGCGGGTGGTCGCTCGCCGGCGCAGGGGGCGCCGTGAGGTCCAGCATGAGGTGGACGCGGTGATCGGACTCCACCGCGAGGAGGGAATGGGAGAGACGCACCTTGTGTTGCATGAAGCCTCCGGAGTGAGCGACGGTGGGGTCTGACCCCAAGCCCCCCGACTCTATCCGCCGGGGGTGACAACGTTGGCGTCGGGATCGAACCGGCGATCCGGCCGGGGGTTCACCGCCCCAGCTTCGCCTTCGCCTTCGCGGCCCACGTCGTGTCCGGATACTTCGCGAGGATCTGCTCCCAGTACTTCTTCGCCAGGTCGGGCCGACCGTTCTTCTCCGCGCTCTCGGCCATCCGGAACAGCGACTTCGCCCGCTTCTCCGCCTTCTCGGCGTCCTTCGCGACGTCGCGGGCCTTCTTCTCCTTCGCCAGCGCCTCCCGCACCTTCGGGTCCGTCTCGATGAACTTCAGCAGCCCGGCCGCCGCCTCGGCCTGGCTCGAGGACGGGTGCTTGTCGACGAACTCCCGGAGCCCCTTCGCGGCCTCGGTCCACTGCTTGTCGTCGAAGAGCTTCTTCGCCGCCTGCCAGTCCGCCTCCGCCGCCGCGTCGACCACCCCCTGGTCGATCGAGCTCTCCCCCGCCAGCCGGAACCGCCGCGTCTTCCCGCCGACGGAGAGGCACAGCTCCGCCTGGCGCACGCCCCCGCCCTTCGGCGCGAACGTCACTTCGAAGGTGATCGAACCGCCCGGCGCCACCCGCCCGAACGCGGGCGCGTCGACCCGGAAGTCCCGCGCATGCTTCCCGCGGATCACGACACCCCCGGCCCCCGGCGAGAACGGCTTCGGCTCCCGGTTGATCAGCGTGAACCGGTGCACGACCTCCGCGCCCGCGTCCGCCCGCCCGAAGTGCGTCCCGTCGAAGTCCGTCGGCATGCGGTCCTCGCCGAGGCGCACGCCGTTCCCCTCGATGACGATCCCGGACGGCGGCTCCGGCGGCTCGCCCGACCTCACCTCGATCGGGATCACCTGCCGGTCGATCGCCTTGCCACACTTCACGGAGAGCGCGACGGCGTACCGCCCCGGCTTCTCGAACGTGTGCTTCGCCGCGGTACCCTTCACGAGCTTCGCGAACGGCACCGGCTTGTGCTTCGGCTTCGGCGCGTAGAACTCCCAGCCGTACTCGGGTTTCCCGGTCCCCCCGGAGCCCTCGGCGGAGACTTCGAGGGTGAACGGCGCGACGCCGAACTGCGACTTCACCGTCACGTGCGCGTGCGCCGCCGGCGCCACGACGAAGTTCACCGGCTCCGCGGCGTAGGAGTTGCCCGCCGACGCGTCGCTGGCGATGAAGTGGACGGTGAAGGTGCCCGTCGCGTCCTTCGGCACGACCCAGTCGAACCGGTTCCCGTCGATCTCCCCCACTTCCCCGGCCCTCTTGAACCACCGCACGTCCTGCCCCTCGGGGTCGACGGCCGCGAGGTCGATCGCCACCGTCTCGCCAGGCTTCACCACGCGATCCTGAAGGTCGACCATCACCGGCCGCCGGTTGGCCTGTGGCGGGTTGTAGCCGTACTGGTTCGGAGGCGGCAGGTCCCCGCGCTTCCGGTAGACGTTGACCACGGCGGGGTTGCTGTCGTGGACGCCGTTGGAAGCGATCAGCGCGATGGCGGTCCGGCCGGTCGGCAGCGCGTCGTCCCAGGGGACGCGGATGACGTAGCGTCCCTCCTTCGGCGTCGGCTCGACGGTCGTGTCGCGGTTGCCGTAGAGCAGGCGCCACCGGAACGTGAGCGGCCGGTCGGCGAGGTCGTAGGACTTGTCGACGGAGACCTGGAGGACGGCCTCCTGCCCGGCCTCCTGCAGGACGATGACGGTCTTCTTCAGCGCGCAGTGGAGCTTGCCTCCGGAGGCCGACGCGGCGTCGAGGATCGCCTCGGGCGGCGTCACCTTCATGTCCTGGGCCATCCGGATCATGTTCCGGAGGTGGGCGATCTCGTCGTACCGGTGGAAGTGGATGGCGAGGTTCCCGCGCTCGGAGCCGGCGTGGCCGTACTTCGCCTTCATCGGCGCGTCGTCCCCGACCGCCCGGTAGCCGATGCGGTGCCGCAGTTCGTGGCCGTAGGGCACGTCGTACGGCAGCGCGGCCTTCCACATGTACAGCAGCGCGCCGGGGTAGAGCCCGTGGCGCTTGAGTTCCCGCTTCGTCGCGGGCGGCAGGTAGCCGCCGACGATCATCATCTTGGTGATGGCGACGGTCTCGCTGTTGGACGACCCGACGGAGTTGAAGAGGGTCGGCATGAGGGCGAGGTAGAGGTCGTTCGTTCGGTCGGCGTGCTGCTCGGTGAAGGACGCGTGGCAGGGCGCGGTGACGAGGCAGTCGGAGAAGTAGACCTTCTCGAAGCCCTCGGTGCGCCCCGGCATCTGCTCCGGAGCGTTGGCGATGGCGTGCCCCATCCCGGTCGTGGACTGGTGGACGAAGTTGATCCCGCAGCGCAGGAGGTCGGCGGTGGCCCGGTGTTCGACGAAGTGCATGACCTGGTCGACGCCGCCGGCCTTGAGGGAGACGGCGCCGGCGGCCTTCGAGGTCCACGCCCAGCGCACGTAGCCGTGCAGCCCGGACCAGGACGCGTAGACGTCGTCCCACATCCCCGCGAACCCGGCGGGCGGCTTCGCGGCCGCGGCCCACGCGATCGGCGCCCCGTCCTCGAGCCGCCCCGAGGGATAGATGCGTTTCGCGGCGTCGGTCGGCGCGAGGGCGATCAGCTTCCCTTTCTTCTCCTTCCAGCCACTCCGCTCCCGGACCGCGTGCAAGCATGCATCCAGCTCGCAGGATCCCACGTCCAGCTCGTTGACCGTCTGGGAGTCGGGCTGCATGGCATTCTTCAGCCGAAGGTCGATGGGATCCATCCCGAGATCTTCAGCCAGCATGTCGAGAACCGACTCGAAGGCGAAACGGGGATGGGGGCATCCGTGCCCCCGCATGGCACCGCAAGCGGGCAAGTTGGTGTACACCCGATAGCCATCGTACTTGAAAGCCGGGAGGCGGTAGAGGGTGGGGACCATGGCCCCGGCATAGTAAACGGCGACGATACCGAAGGACGAGTATGCCCCACCCTCGAGGACCGCTTCCTCGTGCACCGCCGTGATGGTGCCGTCTCGCTTGGCACCGATCTTCATCTTGATGTGCTGCTTGTGGCGGCCCCGGCCGTGGCGAACCATCTCCTCCCGAGTGTATCGCATCTTCACCGGTTTCCCGGTCTTGCGGGAAAGGAGCGTCGCGCAGATCTCCAGGGGGTTCACTTCGGCCTTTCCCCCCAATCCCCCCCCGCCGCGCGTCATGATGAC
>JBDLIY010000288.1:0-5544 GCA_039714635.1 Planctomycetota bacterium | reverse complement strand
GCGGTGGTAGCCGTGACGCCGCTTGTACTTGTAGGCGATGACCTTGTCCGCCTTGACGTGCTCCTCGACCGTGGCCGTGACGCTGACGCCGTCGACGTGGGGCGTCCCGACGGTCACGTCACCCTCTTCCTTGCTGACGAGCAAGACGTCCGAAAACGTCATCTCGTCGCCGGGGGAAAGCTCGCTCTTCAGGTCGACGTCGACGACGTCACCCTCGGCCACCTTGTACTCCCGGCTCCCGTCCTTGATCACGGCATACATCGTCGGTACTCCCGTCAGAAGAGGGCTCTCGGCACGAAAGCCCCCGATTCAACCGTCGGACCCCGTGCCTGGCAAGAAATTACGCCAGGACCCGGCCGTCACCTTCCCTGGATCCGGATGTCCTCGAAGCGGACGTGCGGATCGCTCCGGATCTCGATCTGCTTGTCGAAGTGCTGCTCCAGCTCGACCAGCGCCGACCGCTCCCGGTTCAGGACCGAGCCGGCGACCTCCGGAGCCACCGTCACCTCGATCCGCGTCGACTTCTCCAGTCGCGCGAACGCCCGGATCTCCCGCAGCGTCTTCAGGACCATCGACTCCATCGACTTCACGTAGCCCGACCCGCGGCAGACCGGGCACTGCGTGTAGGTCGCCTGCTTCAGGGAGGGACGCAGCCGCTGCCGGGTCAGCTCCACGAGACCGAACTCGCTGATCGGCGCGACGCGGACCCGGGCGCGGTCCTTGCGGAGCTCGCGCAGGAGCCTCCGCTCGACGTCGCGCCGGTTCTGGGCCTCCCGCATGTCGATCATGTCGATCACGATCAGGCCGCCGAGGTCGCGGAGCCGGAGCTGCCGGCAGACCTCGGGGATCGCCTCGAGGTTCATGGCGAGGGCCGTGTCCTCGAGGTCGTCCTCCTTCTTGTAGCGCCCGGAGTTCACGTCGATGGAGACGAGCGCCTCGGTCTGCTCGATGATGAGCGACCCGCCGTTCGCCAGCGGCACGCGGTGGCTGAACAGGCGCTCGATCTGCTCCTCCACGCGCCAGGCGTGAAAGAGGGGCCGTTCGCCGTCGAACAGCATCAGGCGGTCGCGCAGGTCGGGCATCAGGTCCGCCAGGAAGTCGTCGATCCTCTCGTAGACTTCCTCGGAGTCGACGATCAGCTCGTCCACGTCCGGCGTGAAGGTGTCGCGGATCGTGCGGATCACGAGGTCCGACTCGCGGTAGATCGTGGCCGGCGACCGGCTCGACTTCACCCGGTTCTCGATCTGTTCCCAGAGCCGGATGAGATAATCGAGGTCCCGCTTCAGCTCTTCCTTCGAACGGCCCGCCCCCGCGGTGCGCACGATCACGCCCATCTCCGGCGGGCGCTCGAACTCGCGGATCGTGGCCTTGAGGCGCCGGCGGACCTCGACGTCGCGAACCTTCTTCGAGACGCCGACCCGGGCGAGGGAAGGCATCAGCACCATGTACTTGCCGGGGATCGACAGGTACGTGGTGAGCGTCGCCCCCTTCTTCCCGATCCCGTCCTTCGTCACCTGGACGAGGACGTCCTGCCCCTGGCGGAGCAGTTCCTGGATGGGGATGTGCTTGCCGGCCGGCCGCTTCTGGAACGCGGTCAGATCTTCCGGATCGTCCTCGTACAGGGGCATCACGTCGGAGGCGTGCAGGAACCCGTTGCGGTCCCCGCCGAAGTCCACGAACGCGGCCTGGATCGAGGGCTCCGGATTCATGATCCGGCCCTTGTAGATGTTGCCGAGGTACTTCCGGTGGTTCTTGCGCTCGATGGAGAGGTCGTCGAGGACCCCGTCGTTCAGCACGGCCACGCGGACCTCGCCCGGCTCCAGGTCATTTACCAGGATCTGGCGCGTCATCGCGTTGGATCGTCTCCCCGAATGTGGTCCGGAACGTCATTCCCGTCTTCTCGATCGTCGTCGCGGCCGGGTCGAGCCCCGCGGCGCGGAGGAAGTCCTCCGGCCGGGCGGTGCCCGCGTCCGTCCATCGGATCGAGATCCAGAGCCGGCCGTCGTCCATCGACCAGCCGGCCAGGAGCTTCGCCAGGTCGACCTCGCGTCCCCGGCGCTCCGCCGGGATCGAGTCCGACCCGAGGAGTTCCTCGAGCCCGGCCCGGGACACGCCCCGGACCGCCCAGGCGATCGCGGTCACCCGGACCCTCTCGCCGCTGTACAGCCAGTCCGCGTCGAAGGCGACGAGCCCCTCGGGGAGCTCCGCCGCCAGGCGCTCGCAGACTTCGCGCATGGTCGGGCCGGGCGCGACCGCGACCTCCACGACCTCCATCCGGGACGCCACCCCCTGGGGCAGCGCCGTGGGAAAGGAGAGCTTCACCTTCCGGGTCGCCCCTTCCGACATGCGGACGGGCAGGCGCGAGGCGCGGAAGGCGGCCTCCATCGCGTCCATCAGCTCCCGGTGGGAGAGACCTTTGGCCACCCCCTCCTTCCGGAACCAGACGAGGACTCGGCGGTGAGTGTTCTGCAAGGTACCTGCTCTCGCGGGCTGAAACGATCGAGGTTAACCGGGAATCGCCACGCCAACCCCCGGAAAAGCGCCCACCTGCAAATCGGGGTCAGACCCCGATTTGCAGGTCGTGCAGGATCGCGAGGTTCCGCGCGTCCAGGTCCTCGCCGGCCGGCCCTTCCTTCGGCGTCTCGAGGATGAGCGGGAGGCGGCCGAGGACCGGGTCGGCCAGCAGGCGCCGGAAGGGCTCCTCCCCCATCGCGCCGAGGCCGATCCCCGCGTGCCGGTCGACCCGGGAGCCGAGCTCGCGAACCGAATCGTTGACGTGGACGACCCGGACGCGGACCAGGCCGACCCGATCGTCGATCTCGTCCCGGGCGGACGCGAACCCCTCCTCGGTCCGCAGGTCGTACCCGGCGGCGAAGGCGTGGCAGGTGTCGAGGCACATCCCGAGGCGTTCCCCGTCCCCGGCGCCGGCGAGGACCGCGCCGATCTCCGTGAAGGTGTCCCCCAGCGAGTCGCCCTGGCCGGCGCAGTTTTCGACCAGGATCCCGGCCGCGAATCCCGAGGTTGCGGAAAGCACGCGCCGGATCGCCGCGCCCGCCCGTTTCACGCCGCCCGTCGTCCCCCGCCGGGAGCCGGGATGGAGGACGAGCCACGGCAGGCCGAGCCGCTCGCAGCGCGTGAGTTCATCCACGAGGGCGCGCTCGGAGCGCCGGCGGGCGTTCCGGTCGGGCGACGCGACGTTGGCCAGGTAGGTCGCGTGGGCGCAGGCGGCGCGGACCTTCGAGGCGGCGAGGGCGGCCCGGAAGCGCTCCGCCTCGTCGTCGGCGAGGGGCGGGCAGGTCCAGGTCCGGGCCGACCGCGTGAAGATCTGCAGCGCGGTCATCCCGTACGGCTCCGCCCGCTCGACGGCGCGCGAGACGCCACCGGCGATGGAGAGGTGGGCGCCGAGGAGGAGGGGCCTCACAGGATCCGCCACCAAGGCGTCGGATTGCTCATCGGATGATCGATTTTCGCTCACGGCGTGAGCGATTGTGCAAACCGGTGCGGAAGTCGTCCCCTCTTCCCGCAGGGCAGGGCGTTGTCGACTGCACTCGACGATCCCTCCACCGTCCAACACGATGGACGCTCGGGGAGGAGGCCGTGACGAAGGCCTACCGGTCGTCCCCGTCCGGCTCGCGGCTCGAATCCCGGGAGAGTTCGGCCCGCAGCAGCCTCTCATACGCCGTCCCGGTGACCACCCTCCGCTCGCACAGCCCGCAGACCGCGCACCAGGTCAGGTGCAGCGCATCGTAGACATCCTCCGTCCCGGCCGGCGAACCCCAGCTTCCGTCCGGGTTCTGCACGGACAGGAGGAATTCCGTCCCGGCCCGGATGTCCCCGTCGTTCTCCTCGGTTCCGCCGAGGGTCCGGAACACGTCGAGGAACTCGCCGACGAGCTCCACGTCCCCCGCCTCGAGGACGGCCCGGAAGTTGGCCCGCAGGTACGTGACGACCCACGGCGCGTCGGCCCGGTCGAGCCGGAGGCGGTTGTAGTGGTTCAGGAGATACGCCACGTGCGTCGCGAGGTAGGCGTCCTCCCGGAAAGCGAACCGGTCCCCCTCCGCCGACACGAGCGGCACCTCTCCGAGGACGTCGAGGACCTCCCGGATTCCGGGCTCGACGCGGAACTCCTCCCCGAAGACCGCCTCCGCCTTCGCCAGGCTGTAGACGCTCATCGCCACGTCGAACCGCTCCGCGGAGGAGGCGTCGGCCAGACCATCGAGCGCCACTCCGTAGAGCGCCGCAAAGCCGCGATGCCGCGCGAGCGCGGCGAGAGCCCGCTCCCGGAGGGGCCCGACGTCGAGGCCGAGGGCGTCGGCCTCCGGCAGAAGCTCGATCAGGTCCACGGTCTCGCCGGGACCGAGGGGCTCATCCAGGGCCAGGAACCGCGCGGCGGTCGGGCCCGCGAACCGCCGCGCCACGGCGAGCGCCCGGCGGCGCACTTCCTCTCGACCGGCGGTTTCGGCCAGCTCGAGGAACAGGAAGGCCGGGTCGGTCTGGAGCTCCTCGAGGTGGGATCCGCGACCGATGAACTCCTCCATCCAGGCCATCCCGTCGAGCACCGCCCGGTCGCGCCGGGCCGCCAGCTCATCCGGCCCGTCCCCTTCCCCCAGCGCCGCGATCCTCCGCTCCAGGTACTCGCTGTCGGGTGACCGGTCCCGGAGCCGGCGCAGAAGCTCCCGGGCGCGGTGCGTCTCGCCCCGGGCGACCCGGACGTCCGCCTCCAACCCGAGGAGGCGGACGTCGCCGGGCAGACACTCCCTCGCCCGGTCGAGGGTCGAAAGGGCCCGGTCGAGTTCCCCACGGGCGAGGGCCACGTCGACCTCGTAGAGGCGGAGCTCGCCGATCTGCGTGACCAGGAATCGGTCCTCCGGCGCGGCCCGGAGCGCGCGGGAGAGGATCAGCCACATGCGGTCGACGTCGCCCCGGGCCCAGCTCCTCTGGGCGTCCAGCACGTGGTTGAACGGGAAGGGCGGTTGCTGCCACAGGTCCTCGAGCCACTCGAGGCAGTCCCCGAAGGCGTGGAAGTCCACGAACCGCGGAGCGGAGAACTCGAGCCGGAGCGAGTCGTCCGTCAGCAGCGGGCCGTCCCCCGCGACCTCGCGCAGGCGATCCCCGTCCGCCACGCGCAGGGCGGCGAGATCGGCGAGGCCGAGCCGCGCCAGGGCCTCGGCCGGGGCGCCGGAGAGCACCCGCGGTTCCGGAACGGAATCGCCGGTCGTCCCGATGAGGACCAGGTCCCCCCCGCCGTAGAAGGCCGCGCTCCCCGGGAAGGCGGCGGTGAACGTCCGGACGATGTGACGCAGGTTCGTAACGCCCAGCTGGTGAAGCGGCAGCCACTGGCAGCAGACGCCTCCCGGGGCCAGCCGCTCGCGACAGGACGTGAAGTACTCGAGGGAGTAGAGGTCCCCGCCGCCCCGGACCCACGGGTGGATGGGATCGCTCGTGATGACGTCGAACTTCTCCTCCGTCGCGCGGAGCCAGGACCGGGCGTCGGCGATCGTGACATGCCTCGGGCGCACTCCCAGCCAGGCGGCCGCCGCGACC
>JBDLIY010000287.1:0-5550 GCA_039714635.1 Planctomycetota bacterium | reverse complement strand
CTCCTGTTCGTGGTGCGGCGGCTGTCGAAGTCCGACTTCATCGCCGGCGCGGCCGCGATCCTCTTCGTCCTCCATCCGGCGGCGACGGAATCCGTCGCCTGGATCTCCGAGCGCAAGGGGCTGCTCGCGTTCCTGTTCTCCAGCCTGGCGATCCTCTCCTTCCTGCGCGCGGTCGGGGACGGGCGGGAGGGGCGCTGGTCGCGGCACGCGGTCGGAACCTTCTTCCTCGTCGCCGCGCTCCTCGCGAAGGGCAGCGCGCTCGTCGTGCCGTTCCTGTTGATCCTGTGGCTCGTCGCGACGCCGCGGGACGGGAAGGGAAGGGCCGGTCTCCGCGACGTGGCCCCGTACCTCGTCGTGACGATCGTCATCACCGCGATCCACTTCGCCGTCGCCGTCGCGACGGGACCGGCGATCACCGGGGGAGAGGGTTCGACCGTTGCGCGTCTCGTCACCGGCTTCCCGGTTTTCGCGCGCTACCTCCGGCTCGCTCTCCTGCCGCTCGGCGGCCAGAGCGCGGTGCCCGACGCCGCGCCCGTCGCGGGGTTCGAGCTCTCCATCGTCGTCGGACTCGTGGCGTGCGCCGCGTACGCCACCGCGCTCGTCGTCACCTGGCGGCGCAATCGCCTCGTCTTCCTGGGGCTCGCCGCGATCGGCGTCTGCCTCCTGCCGTTCAACAACGTCTTTCCGAAGACGACGGTCCTCTTCGCCGAGCGCTACCTCTACTTCTCCCTCGCCGGCGCCGCGCTCGCCGGCGGAGCGCTGCTGGCGCGGATCCCGGCGCGCGGCCGGCTCCCCGCGGCCGCCGGGACGGCCGTCGTGCTGCTGGCGCTGACCTTCCTCCGGGCGGGCGCCTGGTCGGACGGCGTCGCGGTCTTCGCGGACGCGCGGGAAAAGAACCAGACCTCGTGGCTGGCGGCGATGAAGCACGGGGACGCCCTCTTCTTCTCGGAGAGACCGGAGGAAGCGGCGGAGGCCTACGAAGCGGCGGACGAAAACGCCGCCTCCGGCGTGGAGCGGGTCCGGGCGCGGCTCTCGCGGGCGAACGCCCTCGTCGAGGTCGGCTCCGGCCCGGAGTTCGTTCTCGAACTGCTACGGCCCGTGGACGACCTGCTCGCGGACGCTCCGGTCGGGGACCGGGACACCCTGAAGTGGGACCTCTTCACGAAGCGCGGCTGGGCGTGCGCCGCGTCCGGGCGCGACGAGGAGGCCGCCGCCGCCTACGGAATGGCGGCGCAGGTGCAGCCGAAGCTGGCGCTCTCGTGGGCGAACCTCTGCACCGCCCTCGCCCGGCTCGGCCGCGTGGAGGACGCCGTGGAGGCGGGGGCGAAGGCCGTCCGCCTGGATCCCGACGACGAGGGCACGGCGATGCCCTTCGCGGAGGCGCTCGTCCTCGTCGGGAAAATCCAGGAGGCGTACCGCTCCCTCCAGGCGTTCCTGACGCGGCGGCCGGATTCGTTTCGGGCGCAGTGTCTGGCCGGGGAGCTGGACCTGACCCTCATGAGGCCCCGGGCGGCGCGGGAACGGTTCGTGCTCGCGCGGTCGCTCCGACCGGGTGACGCGCGCGCGGTCCGCGGTCTGACGGAGGCCGACCTCCTGGCGGCGCGGGCCGCGTTCGCCCGGGGCCTCGGCGACGAGGCGAGGAAGCGGGCGGCCCTGGCGGCGGAGACCGACCCGCAGGACCCGCGGCCGTGGGTCTTCCTCGCGACGCTCACGAAGGACGCGGACGAGACGGACCGCCTCCTCGAGAAGGCGGCGGGGCTCGGCGACGGGACGATCGGGAAGAACGCCCTCGCGACGCACCGGATGAGGCGCGCGCTCGTGCGGGACTCCCGGGGCGACCGGGACGGCGCCGCCCGGGGCGTGGCCGGCGCGATCCGGGCCGGGCCGGAGCGTCTCGTGGCGGGGACCCGCGTGGAGGTCGTCGGCGAGTTGCCCCGGCTGAGCACCCTCGTGGCGACGGAGTCGCCCGGCCGGGACGCGATCCTCGTCGGCGTCGTCCGCTTCCTGGGCGAGCGCTACGCCGAGGCCACCGAGGCGTTCGCGGAGGCGTACGGCGCGGAAGTCGCCGCGGACCGGGGCGGGTCGGAGGCGGCCGGCCTGGCGCTCCTGTTCCGCGGCCGGTCGCGGACCGGGGAGGGGAAGTACCGCGAAGCCATCGACGACTTCGCCGTCGTCGCCGACCAGTGGCCGGACGACCCGTGGCCCTGGTACCACCGGTCCGACGCGCTGCTGCGCGCCGGCGCCTCGCAGTCCGCGCTCGAGAATCCCGTCGCCGACGCCGCGAAGCTCTTCGCCGGGGCCCGCTCCGCGGCGCGGACCGCGCTCGAGCGCGACCCGGGCCACCTGCCGTCGCGCCTCAAGGTGGGGGAGATCGAGTTCGCGGCCGCGGAGTACGTGGACTCCCTGCGCGCGTTCGGCCAGGTGAAGCGCGACTACCCGGACCACGTCGAGCCGATGCTCGATCTGGCCTCGCTCTACCGCGCGCACTACATGATCACGGGGGAGAAGAAGTACCTCGAGGAGGCGCTCACGGAGCTGGCGGAGGCCATCGCGCTCGAGCCGGGGAACGCGCGCGTCCGGGCGCTGAACGGGGAGGTCCTGCTCCTGACCGGCGACGCGCCCCGCGCCGCGGAGGAGTTGCGCGTCGCGATCGCTCGCGACCCGGGGCTGCTGGAAGCGCGGCAGGCGCTGGTCCGACTCCTCGTCAGCCAGGCGCGCGCCCGTCTGGAAGAAGGCGGGAAGGAGAAGCGCGCGACGGCGAAAAAGCTCGCGACGCGGGCGAAGGGGCTCGAAGCCGGGCTCGCCGCGCCGCACCTCGTGATGGCGGAGATCTACCGGATCGAGAAGGACTACGGGCCCATCCAGGAAGAGCTCTCATGGGCGCAGACCCTCGAGCCGGACACCGACGAGGTCCGGGACGCGCGCGCGAGCTACCACAAGGACGTGGGATACGCCTACCTCCTGAAGGGCCGGAAGGAGGAGGCGCTCGAGGCGTTCGCCCGCGCCATCGACGCGGAGTCGAAGAGCGTGGATCTGGACCAGGTGCGGCTGCTCCTGGGGCTCGACGAGCGGAAGCCGGACGGGCCGCCCCTCGACCCGGACGTGGAGGCGCTCCTCCGCGAGAAGACGGAAGAGGCGCGCGTCTGGTTCCAGCGGGCCGCGGAGCGCCGCGCGGCGGGGGACCTCGAGGGAGCGGCGGTCGCGCTGAAGGAATCGATCAAGGCCCGCACGTCCGCGGAGGCGTGGGTGGAGCTGGGCCGGATCCGTTTCGACGAGAAGCGGAACAACGAGGCGGAGACGGCCTTCGCGAAGGCGATCCGCCTGAAGCCGGGCCTGCCGGAAGCGCACCTGGGGCTCGGGAACGTCTTCTACCTGCGCGGCGACGACGTCGGAGCGATCGCCTCCTACCGCCGGTTTTTGCGGACGAGCGCGAAGCGCGGCGAGACGGACACGAGGATCCGCGTGAAGGCGCTCGTTTCCGTGCTGGAGGAGCGCCGGGAAGAAGAGAAGTAGCTCCCGGGCCGGCGTCCGCGGCGTGCCTGCGCCGATCACCCGGTTACCACCCGCCTTGACGACCCGACCAGCGGTGGTAATGTTCTTTCCATGCTCCAGTTTCTCGTCGAGTCCCCGTACGAGCGCAAACTGTACCGTGTCGACGGGGATGACCTCACCGTCGGACGCGCGCGCACGGCGGACATCCCGCTGCTCGACGAGGGGGTCCGCAAGCGCCATCTCCGGATCCATCGGGACGCCGAAGGCCTCTCCTTCGAGGTGCTCCCGCCGGCAGAGGCCCGGCACAACGGCCGGCCGTCGAAGGGCGGGCGGCTGGTCACCGGGGACCGCCTCGAGCTCTCCCTGACCGCCGTCACGCTTCAATCGATCCTGCGGACGGAGGCGGCGTCGGAAGAGGCCGTCGGGACAGAGACCCCGATCCGCGACGTGCCGCCGGCCATCGGCGACATCTCGGTCGCGCTCGGCCCGGAGACCGGCGACGCGTTCCTCGAGGGCGGACTCGCCTCCGTGCTCGAGATCAACAAGCGTCTCCTGCGGGAGAAGAAGTCGGACCGCCTCTTCGCGCTCATCATGGACGCGGCCATCGACCTCTCCGGGGCCGAACGGGGCTTCCTCATCATCGCGAGGGGCGAGAAGCTCGTGGCGAAGGCCGCCTGCAACATGGAGGGCGGGCCCGTCGCGAATCCGGAGGTCGAGGTCAGCCGGTCGATCGTGAAAAAGGCGATGGAGACGCGGCGGCCCGTCCTCTCCTCCGACGCGGGTTCGGACGAGCGCTGGTCGGGGATGGAGAGCGTGGCGGCGCTCGACCTCCGCTCCGTCGTCTGCGTGCCGCTCCTCGCGGACGACGGCGTGCTCGGCGCGCTGTACGTGGACAACCGCGTCACCCGGGGCGCCTTCGGCGACTCGCACGTCCGGCTCCTCTCGGCGTTCGCCGACCAGGCGGCGCTGGCGATCACGGCCTCCCGCCTGGGGGAGAGGATGAGGCGGCGCGAGAAGGAACTCGCGAAGAAGAACCGGCAGGTGGAGCAGTTGAACTCCCGCCTCGCGGTGGAACTCGAGGAGGCGAAGGAGAGCCTCGGCCGCCGGCAGACGGAGCTGGAGTTCCGCTACGACTACGGCCAGATCGTCGGTCGCTCCCGCGGCATCCGGCAGGTCCTCGCCACCCTCGACAAGGTCACGGATCTGAACGTCCCCGTCTTCATCGAGGGGGAGTCCGGCACCGGAAAGGAGCTCGTGGCGCGGGCGCTGCACTTCAACGGGCCGCGCCGGGACGGGCCGTTCGTCACGGAGAACTGCTCGGCCATCCCCGACACCCTCATCGAGAAGGTCCTGTTCGGGCACGCGAAGGGCGCCTTCACCGGCGCGGACTCCGACGCCCCGGGCCTCTTCGAGCAGGCGCACGGCGGGACGCTGTTCCTCGACGAGGTGGGGGACATGAGCCCGGAGATGCAGAAGAAGATCCTCCGGGTCCTGCAGGAGGGCGAGGTGCGCCGCGTCGGCGGCAAGCGGATGCGCCCGGTGGACGCGCGGATCGTGTGCGCCACGAATCGCGACGTCGAGGCGCTCAAGGAGGCGGGGGAGTTCCGCGAGGACCTGTTCTGGCGGCTCGTCGTGGTCCGGATCCGCGTCCCGCCCCTCCGGCAGCGACCGGAGGACATCCCGCTCCTCGTCGACCACTTCCTCTCCGAGTTCACGGAGGAGATGGGCCTGCCGCGGAAGGCGGTGACCGGCGGGGTCCTCGACATGCTCTCCCGCTACGCCTGGCCCGGAAACGTGCGCGAGCTCGGCAACGAGGTCCGTCGGGCGGTGGCGCTGGCCGGCGACCGGATCACCGAGGAGGTGCTCTCCGAGCGTATCCGGACGTCTCCTCCGGCCCCGGCCGTGGACTGGACGAAGGAGCGGGCCCTGAAGGAGGTCGTGGAGGAGGTCGAGCGGGCGATGATCGTTCGCGAGCTCGACCGGACGGACGGAAACAAGACGAAGGCGGCGGAGGCGCTCGGCCTGTCGAGGCTGGGACTGAGGAACAAGATCGAGCGG
>JBDLIY010000286.1:0-5553 GCA_039714635.1 Planctomycetota bacterium | reverse complement strand
ACCGGAGCTTGTTGATCCGGATCCCGTCCTTCTCGATCTGCTCGAGCCGTTGGGGGATGTCGACGATCGCGATGTCCTCATGCCCGGCCTCGAGCAGGTGCGAAAGGAGGATCGACCCGACGGTGCCGGAACCGATCAGGGCAATGGGTAGGTCACTGGACGCCATTTGAATCTCCTCGCCACTCGGGGGGCCATCGCGGAACACGTCGCCGGAACATTAGAACGGACGTTCGATCTGTCCGTCAAGTCGACAGATCGGCCCGGTGGATCAGGCGTCCAGTCGCACCTTGAGATAGAGGACGAAGAAACCGGCAAGGAACACGATTCCGACGATCGCGAGGATCCGGAGACCGCGCGCCGGCCGGTACTCGGCGGGGATGTCCGGCGCGGTCATCGCGCGGTACGTCAGGATCCCGAGGAACGGCCCGGTGACGTACGAGAGCGTGATCGCGAGGTCCACCAGAGCGCCGAAGTTCTTCATGTAGAACCGGATCACGATCATCGCGCCGGCGATCAGCAACCCGGCCCAGAGCCAGAAGTCGAGCGTTCGGACCGTGCTCTTCTCCGCGTCCGCCGCCGTCTCCTCCGAGAAGAACCGGCGACCGGCCATCTGGAGCGCGCGGGGGAAGCCGTCGATGACCGTCAGGGTCGTCGAGAGCATCGTCGTGAGAGCGGCGACGAGGATGACGGGCCGGCTCCACTCCCCCAGCGTCGAGGTGTAGAGGTCGACCAGCTGACCGGCGAACTTCGAGGAACTCTTCAGATCGAACGCCTGTCCGCGGTCGAACATGACCGCGGCGCCGAGTGTCACGAACAGGAGCGCGAGGACGCTCGTGCCGATGTAGCCGAACCGGAAGTCGAACAGCGTCTCCCGAAGCGTCGGCCGGTGCCCCGTCTCCCGTCGCCGGGCGAGCGCCCAGAACGACTGCCACACGCTGACGTCCATCCCCGTCGGCATCCAGCCGATGAGGGGGACGATGAACACCATGTGCTCCCACTCGATCTTCCCGAACAGGCTCCCGGCGCGCAGGCTCGGGACCGCGGCCGCGACCGCCGCGATCGTCGAGAGTGTCAACAGCGCCATGATGACCTTGATCGCCTTGTCGAGGAGCGGATAGCGACCGAGGGCGATGAGGAGCGCGCAGATCCCCATGATGATCGCCGACCACTGCCAGAGAGGCAGCACGATCCCGGTCAGCTGGATCGCCAGGCCGGTCGTGATCGCCGTCACGGCGGCCAGCACGGTGAACATCGTGCCGAGGGTCAGCAGGATATAGAACACGAGCGCCCAGCGGCCCTGCTTCCGGTATCCGTCGAGGAGGCTCTTTCCGGTCGCCGCCGCGTATCGCTGCCCGAACTCGAAGAGCGGGTACTTCATGAGCATCGCGAGGAGGATGACGGGCACGAGGCTGAAGCCCAGGAACGCCCCGGCCCGGGTCGACTGGACGAGGTGGGAGACGCCGACGGAGACCGCCGCGAAGAGGAAGCCGGGCCCGAGAGCCTTGAGGATTCCGCGACGATCGCCCATACGTCCTCCTTCCACTGAGCTGGGATATGCACAACCAGCAGCGCCCTGCAGCCACGCACGCAGAAGTCGTTCCGAACAAGGCCGGGACCGGAGTCCGATGGCCCTCCCGACCACGGGCGGCAGCGAGTGACTGCGCTTCCAGAGAGGTCAGGCGAGGATAGGGTGGGTCGGAGTTCCGCGCAAGGGGAGCTTGCCGGACCCGCGTCCCTGGCCGAGCATGGAGAGATGAGGCAGAGGAAACACTCCCACGCGTGGCGGGATCGCGCCTTCCGACGGGGGCTCGGCTCGGCCGGCCCGATCGCCGCGATCCTGCTCCTTTTCGCCGCCGGCCCGGTGCCGGCGGCCCCGGAGGCCGTCACCATCGAGACGGAACACTACCGTCTCGTCGCGGAGACGTCCCCGGAGACCGCGTCGGAGTACGGCCGCGTTCTCGAGACGGCGTGGCCGCACCTCCGGGAGTTCTTCGGCGCGGAGCCGGAACTCGAGAAGGACGAGCGGCTGTCGATCGTGTTCTGCGCCACGCGGGAGTCCTTCGCGCGGCGCCTCCTCGCGGCCGGGATCCAGCCGCCGGCCGCGGGCGGGTACTATCACCTCCGGAGCCGGACGGCGTTCGCCTGGCGCCAGCCGACGATCTACTTCACGCGCTGCCTCCTCCTCCACGAGACGATTCACCAGTTCCACTACCTGGCGAAGACCGACAACCGGACCGGACTCGCCGGGTGGTACGCGGAGGGGATCGCCGAGTTCCTCAGCCGCCACTACCTCGACGGGGAGAAGCTGACGCTCGGAGTCGTGCCGATGGTCACGCTCGAGGACTCGTCCCGGACCGCCCTCGAGGCGCTCACCGGGGACGACGCCGACCTGACGAAGCTCCTGACCGGCCGGCCGCTCTCCCGCCCCGCGGCCTGCGCCCTCGTCCGATGGGCGGTGACGGCCGACGGCGGGAAGCACCGGAAGCGGTTCGAGCGGCTGGCGAAGAAGCTCGATCGCGGCGCCCGGAACATCGACCTGCTCTACCGGACGTATGGAAAGCCGGCGAAGCTCCGGGCGGCCCTGGTGGAGTTCCTCGAAGGCTCGCAGGAGCCCTGGTCCCAGATCTTCAACGAGTGGGAGGGAACCGCGCCGGACGCGTTCCGCGGGACCGCCGGCAAAGGCATCGTCTCGGCCTGCCGGGTCAAGGGCGACGCCGACCGGATCTCCGCGGTCCTCGTGGTGCCGGAGGGAAGGAACTGGATGGCCGGCCTCCTGCTCGACCACCCCGGCGGGAAGGACTACACCACAGCCCTCCTCACGTCCGAGGGGAGAGTTCGCGTTCATCGCAGACGAGGGGGGAAGTGGATCCGCCTCCTGGATTCGACGCTCCCGGTCTCGGATCCAGGGAAGACGATCCGCTTCGAGGCGACGCGCACGGGCGGGAAGGTCCGGCTGAAGATCGAGGGGAAGACGATCGGCGCGTGGGAGTTGTCCGGCCGCGCCCTCGGCCTCGCCATCCAGGGCGGGGTCGCCACGTTTCGGGACGTGAAATGGGGTCAGACCCCAGCTGACCGTCGGTCGGAACGTGAAACGGGGTCCGACCCCAGATGACCGTCCGGTCGGTCTAGTCCGCCGACCAGTCCGCCCAGCCGCCGGTATAGTAGACGACGTTCGTGTACCCCGACGACTCGAGGATGAAGGCCGCCACGACCTCGTTCGCGTCCGCCCCCCCGGCGCCGTAGAGCACGAGGGTCGCGGTCATCGGAATGCCGGAGTGCACGGCCGGGAACATCACCATGTCGAGCGGGGCGACGTTCACCGCCCCCGCCATGTGACCGGCGTCGAAAGAGGTCGCGTCGCGCATGTCGACCGGTGTCGCCCCGCCATCGAGGATCACGGAGACCGCGGCGGCGGTTCTCACTTCGCGGAAGCGGCCGTCGGCCACCCAGCCATCGAAACCGTCGGTGTAGCGGTGGACATCGGTGAAGCCAAGCAGGACGGCCGCCCGGGCCGCCGTGTGGCTGCTGCCTCACAATCCGCCGTAGCAGTAGAAGATCAGCCGCGTGTCCTTCGGGAAGTCGAGGATCGCCTCGCCCTGCTCCTCGATGTCGGCGGCGTCCAGGTTGATGGCCCCCGGGATCGCCGCGGCCGCGAAGTGTGCCGCACTCCGCGTGTCGATCAGCACCGTGTTGTCCAGGCTCCCGTCCTCCATGAGGTCGGGGTAGGTCACCGCGCTCACGCCGCCGGAGTCGAGGCGGCCGTAGAGGACCACCTCGAACCGCCTGGACTTCTTCTTCTTCCCCTTCTCGATGTCCACGATCACGCGCAGGCGCACCTTCCTGCTATGCCGCGTGCCGAGGTCCGCAAAGGCGTTCCAGGCGGCGACGAACTGCTCGCCTTCCTCGCTCGACGGGACCGCGCTCACGTCGGTCTCCACCGTGGCCGGATGCCAACCCTTCGTCCCCTTCACCTTGTACTCCAGGATGAGGGGCAGGTCGCGGGCCTCGCGGTCGCGGACGAGCATCGCCACGGCCATCGACTGGCCGGTGAGAGCAGTGACGCTCTCGATCTTCGCGCGGGGGCGCCTGCCCCCCGCCCGGGCCTCGTCGGACATCGCCGCGACGACCACGGCGACCAGCAGAATCGGGAACAGCGATCTCATCCATTTCATGACGTGGGAAGAGTATCACGCCACGGGATTCGGGGCCCGGATTCAGAGAGTTCTGTCCCCCCGGAACGAGGGTGTCGGTCAGCCGCGCAGCTCCGCGAGCACGTCGTCGATGATCTGGTCGAGGCTCGTCTCCGGGCGAAACCCCGTGATCGACAACAACTTGGAGACATCCGGAACCCGGCGGGGCATGTCCTCGAACCCCTCGGCGTACGCCTCGTCGTAGGGGATGAACTCGATGGGCGAATCGCTGCCCGCCCGCTCCCTCACCCGCTCGGCGAGGCCGAGGATCGAGATCTCCTCGTCGGCGCCGATGTTGACGACCTCGCCCCGGGCCTCCTCACAGTCCGCGAGAGCGAGCAGCGCGGTCACCGCGTCGGCCACGTGGACGAAGCACCGCGCCTGCTTCCCGTCGCCGTAGACCGTGATCGGCTCGCCGTCGAGCGCCTGCTTCGCGAAGCTCGGGAGCACCATGCCGTAGTGCCCCACCTGCCGCGGACCCACGGTGTTGAAAAGCCGGACGATGGTGACCGGGACGCCCTTTTCACGCTGGTAGGCGAACGCCAGCCATTCGTCGAGCGCCTTCGAGCACGCGTAGGCCCAGCGCGACCGCGTCGTCGCGCCGAGACTGAGGTCGTCGTCCTCCCGGAAGGGGACCTTCACGTTCTTGCCGTAGACCTCGGAGGTGGAGGCGACGACGACGGGCTTCTGCTTTCGCGCCGCCGCGCCGAGGACGACTTCCGTCGAGCGCACGTTCGTCTCGATCGTCCGCGTCGGCCTCTCGACGATGAGCTTCACGCCCACCGCCGCCGCGAGGTGGAAGGTCAGGTCCGCCCGGTCGACCAGCTCGACGACGAGCGGGACGTCCGTCGCGCAGCCGATCCGGTACGAGAACCCGGGCCGGTCCACCAGGTGCTCGATGTTGGCCATCCGCCCCGTCGACAGGTCGTCGAGGACGATGACCTCGTCGCCGCGGTCGAGAATCCGCTCCGCGAGGTGACTGCCGATGAATCCCGCGCCGCCGGTGATGAAGAACCTCATGGCAGAGAGCCTATTCCTTCTTCGGTTCCGCCGGTACCGATTCCCGCCCCCCGCCGATCCGGATCATCACGACTTCCGGCGGACAGTTGAACCGGATCCGGGGCGCGTGGTGACCCTCCATGCCGATGCCGGACGTCACGTTGATCCAGTGCTCGCCCCACCGCCGCATTCCCGACGCATACTCGCGGGGCAGCTTCGACAGCGTCAGCGGCGGTCCGAACCCGGGGATCACGACCTGCCCGCCATGGGTGTGGCCGGCCAGGTGGAGGTCGAAGTCGTGCTCCTCCAACTGCAGGATGAAGTCGGGCACGTGGCTCGCCACCACGACGAAGTCGTCCGGGTT
>JBDLIY010000285.1:0-5555 GCA_039714635.1 Planctomycetota bacterium | reverse complement strand
ACATCGGCGCCTTTGGTGAAGATACCACCGCCCAGTCGTGCGAAGATCGAGATCAGGGAGCCACCGAAGGCCAGGCCGACCAGTGCATGCAGTGCGTCAGCATCGCTGACACCCATCATGGTCAGAACGGCATAGTAGCCGGCAACACCCAGGAGACCCAGGCCGACTACCAGCATACCGGTGATGGCGCCACCGCGGAAGGCGATCTGCAGGGCGGCATTGATGCCGTGGTTAGCGGCTTCAGCGGTACGCGAATTGGCGCGTACCGAGATGTTCATGCCGATGTAGCCGGCAGCGCCGGAGAGTATAGCACCTATGGCAAAGCCGATAGCAGTGGCTGAGCCAAGTGCTATCCAGAGAATGACCAACATGACCACGCCGACAACACTGATAGCGGTGTATTGACGGTTCAGGTAGGCGCTTGCACCCTCCCTCACCGCGGCAGAGATCTCTTTCATCCGGTCGTTGCCTTCCGGTTGTGCCAGGATCCATTTTACACGACGAAGAGCAGGTTGAAGAGCATGTCCCCCACCTCCTCGCAGAGGTTCCTGGCGTCGCGGTTCCGCATCGCGGCGATCACCTCCTCGAGCTCCTCGTTCAGGCACTTCTCGTAGGACTCCCAGGTCTGCTCGATGTCCCACGGGCAGCCGCCCGGCTCGCGCAGGCGGTCCAGGATTCCCACCAGCTCGTCGAAGTTCGCCGACATCAGTTCACCTTCTCCAGATTGCCGCCCTCGATCAGGCGGTAGATCGCGTCACCCTTCACACCCTCGATCCGCTGCGTCCGGCCGCCCGGCCAGCGGACCTCGATCCGGAACGGCCCGGTCCAGCCCGAAACGCCGAAGCGGAGCGAGGGGTCGTCCTGGCAGCCCGTGCCCGAGCCGCCGAAGACCTCCCGGACCTGCTTCCGGCCGTCGGCGGCGGTGAGGACCACCCGCGCGCCGATCGCCGAGCCGTTGCCGTCGCGGCCGAACAGCGTCAGGCCGAGGTGCCCGCCGGCCGGACAGACGTTCTCGAGAAGCTTCATGCCCTGGCTCGTCTTCACGACGAGGTCCGGGTCACCGTCCATGTCCAAGTCGGCAAAGACCGAGCCCCAGCCGTTGTCGATGCGGGTGTTCGTCCGCCAGGTCGCGTCCGTGAAGCGCGCCTTGCCGTCGTTCAGGTAGAGGAAGCTCCACCGGCCCTTGTAGACGCTCGTGAGAAACAGGTCGAGGTCTCCGTCGAGGTCCACGTCGGCGAGGGAGGCGTTGGAGTGCGTCTCCTCGAAGCGGATGCCGCTCTCATCGAGGACATCGCGGAACCGGAGCTTGCCGATGTCCACGCGGGTCACACCGTCTGAGTCCTCGACACCGTAGATGACGGGGTTCCCCGGATTGAGGTAGATCCGCGTCACGTCCGAGAAGCCGATGTACCGCGGGTGGGCGAGGTTCGGGACGACGAGGTCGAGAGTGCCGTCTCCGTTCAGATCGCCCCACGCGGGGCCGATCCCGTGGCCGAAGTACCCCTCTTCGCAGTCACCCTCGACACCGAGGAACCGGGCCCGGTTTCCGAGCCCGCCCTTCCCGTCGGAGACGAACAGCTTGTCCGGGTCGAGGCGGTAGTTCGCGACGAAGAGGTCGACGTCCCCGTCGTCGTCGAAGTCCGCCGGCGCGCAGCCGCGACCACACATCGGCTCGGCGGAGATGCCCGTGAGCCGCTTCGAGGCGTCCTCGAAGTCGAAGCCGCCCTTGTTCTTCCACAGGATGTCGGCCCGCGCCCGGGCCCAGGGCGGCGTCGGCGGCTGCTCGTAGTTCGCCTGGTAGAGGTCGAGGAGCCCGTCGCCATCGAAGTCGAAGACCGCGCCGGCCTCGGTGAAGAACCGCCCCGTGAGCTTCATGGCCTTCGGCGTCCGGTCCGTGAAGACGCCCTTCCCGTCGTTCGCGAGCACCATCGGGTGCCCGGTGCGGAAGACGTAGAGGTCGAGGTCGCCGTCGTTGTCGAGGTCGGCGAGGAGGCCGCCGCGCGAACCCGGAATCTTCGGCATCGGGGCGCTCGTGAACGTGCCGTCGCCGTCGTTGAGGAAGAGGCGGTGGCCGCCGAAGAGCAGGTCCGGCCAGCCGTCGCCGTTCACGTCGCCGACGGCGATGCGCGATCCGCCGGCTTTCGCGAGACCGGCCTTCTCCGTGACGTCGACGAAGTGGTGCCGGGCCTCCAGTCCTTCCGACCCGGAGGAGAGCATCCCCTGCATCCGCAACCGCTCCTCCGCCTTCGGAGAGGGCCCGGACTCGCACGACCGCTCCCAGGCGGCCTTCGCCTCGGCGATGTTCTTCAGGGCGAAGTGCGCCTCGCCGAGCGCGAGGTAGAGGTCGACGTGGTGGGAGAGGATCTCCGCCGCCCGCGTGAGCGTCTTCACCGCCTCCGCGTTCTCCCCCATCATCTGCTGGGCGCGGCCGAGGTAGGCGAGGTACTTCCCGCGCGTCTCTTCGAGCATCTTCTCCCACTGAGCGTCCGTCATCATGGCCGGTCGGTCGATGTCCTTCGGCGTGTCGAGGAGTTCGAGCGCCCGCTTCATCTGTTCCGCGGCCCCCGCCGGGTCGGGCTTCTTCGCGGCGAGAAGCCAGCGCCCGAGGGCCGCCCGGACGCGGCGGTTGCCCGGGTCCTTCTCGAGCATCGCGGTTGCGTCGGCGCGGAGGCGGGCCGGATCCTCCCGCACCATGTAGAGCCAGATCTCGCGCATGTAGTTCGACTGCTTCGAGTCCGGGAAGACCGCGAGGAACCGCCGGATGAGCGCGATCCGCGGCTCGAGTTCCTTCGTGACGATCACGGCCTCCATGAGGTCGCCCTCGAGGAACTCCGGCGGCTCGTCCGGCCAGCGCGCGAGGATCATGTCCCGGATCCGCGCCTTCCCCTCCCGGTCGGACAACAGCCCGTAGCCGTGAAACAACGCGTACCGGCGCCACTTTTTCACCTCTCCCGCCGGCACGGACGCCTCGAGCGCCTCGAGCTTCGCGCGCAGCGCCTTCCGCGCTTCGTCGGTCCAGCCGCCGGCCGCGAGTTCAGCCTCCCAGAGCCCGGCGAGGACTTCCGGGTCTTCCGGGGCGACGCGGAGCGCCGGCTCGAGCACGGCCCGGGCGTCGTCCGGCCGCTCGACGCGCAGGTAGACGGTGGCGAGGAGCTTCCGCGCCTCGACGTCGTGGGGGCGCGCGACCAGGCGAAATGCGAGCAGGTCCTCCGCCCGATCGTGGTCGCGATGCCAGAACGCCTGCCGGGCCTCGGCGAGGGGGTCGTCCTCCGCGAAGGTGTCGGGTGCGAGGAGAGCGAGGGCGAGGAACACAGCGGGGATTCTCACGGAGCGGCCTCCTGTTGCCGGGAGCCCGATTCTTCCACGAACGGACCCGATGCGCTGCGGGAAAGTCCGCGGGGGGAGCCTGGACTACAATGACCTGTCAATCTGAGATCGCAACGAGACGGCATGGCCACGAGAAAGAACATCAGCATCTCCTTCACGCCGCACCAGGCCGAGTTCCTCGCCTCCTGCGTCGAGTCCGGTCGCTACCAGTCCACGAGCGAAGTCGTGAGAGAAGGGCTCCGCCTGCTCGAGGACCATCTTGAGAGACGCGGCATCGAGCTCGAGCGGGCAAGAGCCCTCATCCGAGAGGGCAGCGAGCAACTGGACCGGGGCCAGGTGATCGACGGCGAGACCTTCTTCCGCGAGTGGGACGAGGAACTCGACGCTGACTGAGCAGTGGCTGGTCGCGGAAGAATAGGCGTCCGGCTCTGCTTCCGGTACGAACGCGAGATCATGTTTCTCCGGGAAGTCATCATCCTGGGGATCGCCGGGGGGCTCGGGACGGTCAGCCGCTTCCTCCTCTCCGGCCTCACCCAGCGCCTCTTCGGCCAGCAGCTGCCGTGGGGCACCCTCGCCGTCAACGTGATCGGGTGCTTTCTCCTCGCGTTCCTGCTGGAGATGGGGCTCGCCAACGCCACGCGGGAGATCCGGATCGCCGTGGCGGTCGGCTTCCTCGGCGGCTTCACGACGTTTTCCGCCTTCGGCTTCGAAACGATGAACCTGCTCCGCCAGGGTGCCCTCGGCCTGGCCGCGTTCAACATGTTCGCGAACGTGACACTGGGCTTCGGCGCGGTCTGGCTGGGGTTCGTCTCCGCGAAGCGCTTCGCCTGAGGCGCCGGCCACGCTCTCCCTCCCCGTACCCGCCCCCGCTTGACCAATGCGAAATAGTGAGTATACTCACTATCATGAGCCGCCATCCGGAACTCCAACAGATCCTCGAAGCCGCCGCCCGTCTCCAGGAGCTGGTGCCGGACGCGGTCCTCGTGGGCGGCACCGCCGCGGCGGCCCACGCCGGCCACCGGCTGTCTTTCGACGACGACCACGTGGTGGCCGACCTGCGCCACCGGTTCGACGAGGTGCTCGCGGCCCTGGAGGAGACGGACGGCTGGATCACCGCGCGCGTCCAGCGCCCCGTCCTCATCCTCGGCCGTCTCGACGGCGTGGAGACCGGCATCCGCAACCTGATCCGCTCGAGACCCGTGGAGTTCGAGGAGGTCCCGATCGGCGACCTCGTGCTCAGGATCCCGACGCTCCCCGAGATCGCCCGCATCAAGGCCTGGCTCTGCCTGATGCGGAACGCGACGAGGGACTATCTCGACGTCGCGGCGCTGGCCGACCGGCTTGGAGAGGAGCGGGCGGCCGGAGTTGTGGCGGCCATGGACGACTACTACGCCGACCAGCAGGGCCCCGGCGGGCGACGCGTGGCGACCCAGGTGGCGAAGCAGCTGGCGGAGCCGCGGCCGGACGACCTCTCGGACGTCGACCTGCGGACCTACCGCCGGATCGACACGCGCTGGCAGGACTGGGGGGCGGTGGCGGACGCCTGCCGCCGCGTCGCCGTCCGGGTTCTCGACCTTCTCGTGGAGGAGCCGTCGTGAAGCACCGTCACCTCGACATCGACCCGCGGGCTCCCGTGGAGGAACTCCCCGCCGCCGCGCTCGTCGACATCCTGGCCCGGGGAGATCTCGAGGACTGGCGCGGAATCGCCATGGCGGTGTCCGAGGATCCCTGTGGCGAGTTCGCGGCGACCGTCGGCCGTCTCGTCGACGCCTACCCGATGTACGGAACCTCCTCCCTGTTCCGGGCGTGGATCGATCGGCGTCGGGCCCGGGGAGCAGCTCCCGTCGGCCTCGCGGCCTTCCGCCGGAAACTCGGCCTCACGCAGGTCGAGCTGGCGGGGCGCATCGGGATGTCCCAGTCGGACCTCTCCAAGCTCGAGCGACGGCGGGACGTCCGGGTCTCGACGCTGCGGGAGCTCGCCGGAGCCGTGGGCGGGCGACTGGAGATCCTGCTGGAAGTGGGCGGAGAGCGAACCCGGATCGCGGTGCCGGCGAAGTGAAAAAGTAACGCCTGTCAGCGATGTGTCAGCCGGCGGAGTGAAAAAGTAACGCCTGTCAGCGATGTGTCACACGGAACCTCCTCCCTGTTCCGGGCGTGGATCGATCGGCGTCGGGCCCGGGGAGCAGCTCCCGTCGGCCTCGCGGCCTTCCGCCGGAAACTCGGCCTCA
>JBDLIY010000284.1:0-5609 GCA_039714635.1 Planctomycetota bacterium | reverse complement strand
CGCCCGCCACGGGCTTTCATCATGGGCCGTGCCGCCGCCTGGGTGAGGTGGAAGGTGCCGTACAGGTTGACCTTCAGCACCGCATCGAACTCCTCCGGCTTCATGCGCGGCAGGAGCTGGTCGCGGGTGATGCCCGCGTTGTTCACGAGAACGTCGAGGGAGCCGTGGTCGGCGACCACGGACTTGACGAAGTCCTTCACGGCCGCGGGATCGGTCACGTCGAGCACGTGCCCGACCGCCCGGTCGCCGAGCGACTCCGCGGTCTCGGCGACTTCGGGAAGGACGTCGACCAACACCAGGTTCGCGCCCCTCTCGTGCAGTCCCGCCGCGATGGCCTGGCCGATGCCCCGGGCCGCTCCCGTCACCACCGCGGTCTTGCCGTCGAAACCGAGCTTCAACATGCCTCACTCTCCTTCACCGACGCGGCGTCGGGGTACCCGACGACCGTCCGGTCGCGCGCGATCTTCTTCATGAGTCCGGCCAGGACGCGGCCGGGGCCGGGCTCCACGAACTGCTCGATGCCGCTCTCGACGAGCCCGCGCATCGACTTCTCCCAGAGCACGGGGTTGACCAGCTGGGCGACGAGCGCCTCGCGGATCTCGTCGGGCTGCGACACCGGCCCGGCCTTGACGTTGGCGATCACCGGGATCGACGCGGCCCGGATCTCGGTGTCGGCCAGCTTCGCGGCGAGCCCCTCGGACGCCGGCGCCATCAGCGGGGAGTGGAACGCGCCGGCGACGGCCAGCGGGAACGCCCGGCGGGCGCCCGCCTCCTTCAGCCGCCCGGACGCGGTGTCGACCGCGGCCTGTGCGCCCGAGATCACGATCTGGCCCGGGCTGTTCAGGTTCGCCACGCAGACGATCCCGCCTTCGTCGCGCACGCCCGCGCAGATCTCCTCCACCTTCTCGAGGTCCACGCCCATGATCGACGTCATGCCGGACGGCTCGGCGTCGGACGCCGCCTGCATCAGCTCGCCGCGCAGCCGGGTCAGGCGGAGACCGTCCTCGAAGGAGACGGCGCCGGCGAACCACAGCGCCGTGTACTCACCGAGGGAGAGCCCCGCGGACGCCGCGAACCGCGAGGCCTCGATGCCGCGCTCCGCCCGGAGGATCTCCATCGTGACCGCGGAGACGAGGAAGATGCCCGGCTGGCAGACGTCCGTCCGGTTGACCGTCTCCTCGGAGCCCTCGAAGATCGTCGAGGAGATCGGGAAGTCGAGGACCTCGTCCGCGCGGTCGAAGAGCTCCTTCGCCTGCGGGAACGAGTCGCAGAGATCGAGGCCCATGCCGGGCTTCTGCGCACCCTGTCCGGGGAAGATCGCGACCTGTTTCATGCCCTTTTCCTTGCGGAGGGTTCTCCCGGCGGAGAAATCCCGACGGTTGCGGTCAGTTGTCGCGGTCGATGTGGAGGAAGTCGGCCATGCGGGACAGCATCCCGAACTTGGCCACTCCCTCGACGATCCGCTCGTTCACGCCGGTGCGGCAGAAGTTGTCCGCCACTCCGATCGCGTTCGCGATGGCCGTGGACTTCGACCGGCCGTGACAGATCACCACGGAGCCGTTGACCCCCAGGAGCGGGGCGCCTCCGGTCTTGGAGTAGTCCAGCCGCTCGGTCATGGCGCCGAGGATCTTCGCGAACTCCGGCGACCCGTCCGAGGTGCCGCCCGCCTGCTTGACGATCGTGTGCAGGAAGGCCTCGGCCACGCCCTCGGCGACCTTGAGCACGACGTTGCCGACGAACCCGTCACAGACGATCACGTCGGCCACGCCCTGGAAGATCTGGCTCCCCTCGACGTTGCCGACGTAGTTCATGCCGGCGCGGGTCAGGAGATCCTGCGTCTTCTTGACGAGGTCCGTGCCCTTGCCCTCTTCCTCACCGATCGAGAGGACGCCGACGGTCGGCTCCTCGATGCCCATGACCGCCTGCGCGTAGGCGCACGCCATGATCGCGTACTGCAGGAGGTGGATCGGCTTGGCGCGGATGTTGGCGCCGACGTCGCAGAGGAGCGTCTTCCCCTTGATCGTGGGGAACGGGATCCCGATGCCGTGGCGCTTCACGCCCTTCAGGCGCGGCAGGAACAGGGTGGCCGCCGCGACGACCCCGCCGGTGTCCCCGGCGGAGAGCATCGCGTCGACGTCGCCTTCCCGGAGCGACTCGACGCAGCGCTGGATGGAGCTGTCCGGCTTGCGCCGAAGCGCGTCCACCGGAGACTCCCCCATCTCGATGATTTCGGAGGCGTGCCGGATGTCGATGCGGCTTCGGTCGACGCCGCCCGCACCGGTGACGAGCGGGCGCACCTTCTCCTCGTCGCCGACGAGAAGCACGGACAGCTCCGGATTCTTCTCCAGAGCGATCAGCGCTCCCTGGACGATCTCGTGAGGAGCGTGGTCGCCCCCCATCGCATCGACGGCTACGCGCATCGCGCGGTCGCCCTCCCGGAAATCAGAGTCCTTCGCGGTCGATCACCTGCCGGCGACCGCGGTAGTACCCGCAGTTCCCGCAGATCTCGTGCGGCCTCACGGCCTGCGAACAACGCGGGCAGCGGCCGAGGTTGGCGCTCGACATCCCGAGGTGGGAGCGCCGCTTGTTCTTCCTGGACTTCGAAATCTTCTTCTGTGGAACGGCCATGAGAATTCCCAACCAAGAAACGACGTCTGGGGAATCCGGGTCGTAGTTGGCCCGGAAACCGGCGCATTCTAGTGACGGCCCCCGAGGCGGTCAAGAAAGCCCCTGTCGTTTCCGGACTTGCGTCCGTTCAGCACTGAACCGCGCCGAGAATCTCGACGAACCGGGCCGCCGCGGCTTCGAGGCCGGAAGGGTCCCGGCCCTTCCCGCGGCCGAGGTCCGGTCGCCCGCCCCCGCCGCCCCCCATTTCGCCAGCGACGATTCCGGTCGCCTTCCCCGCGTCGAATCCGGCGGAGACGAGGTCCGGCGTCGCCGCGAGGACGAGCGCGATGCCCTGCTCCGTCTCCGCGGTCAGCATGGCCCCGATCTTCCCGCCCTCCTCGCGCAGCCGGTCGGCGGCCTCGAGCAGGTGCTTCATGTCGTACGGCCCGACGAACCGCAGCCGCCGGGCGGTCACGCCGTTCTGCAGCGCCTGCTCCTCGGACTCCGGCCCGGCGGACGCCGAAGCCGAAAGCGACTGCTCGAGCTTCTTCGTCAGGGCCTTGATCTCGTCCCGGAGCGAGGCGACACGGGCCGGCAGTTCGTCCGGCCGGGTCTTCAGGCTCCCGGCCAGTTCCCGCAGCAGCTCACGATCCGCCGCCATCGCCTCGAGGGCGCCGTCGCCGGTGACGGCCTCGATCCGCCGCAGCCCGGCGCCGATGTTCGACTCCGAGAGGATCCGGAACGACCCGATGTCCCCGGTGGCGGCGCAGTGCGTCCCGCCGCAGAGCTCCATCGAGACGTCCCCGACGGCCACGACGCGCACCTCGTCCCCGTACTTCTCGCCGAAGATGGCCGTCGCCCCGGCGGCGCGCGCCTCGTCGATGGTCTTCTCCCCGGTGGAGACGGAGATGTTCGCCAGGATCTCCCGGTTCACCTCGCGCTCGATCGCCTCGATGTCCTCCGGTGTCAGCCCGTCCTCGTGGTGGAAGTCGAACCGCAGCCGGTCGGGGGCCACGAGCGATCCGGCCTGGGTCGCCCCGTCCCCGAGCTGGTTCCGCAGCGCCTTGTGCAGCAGGTGCGTGGCGGTGTGGTTCCGGCGGATGGCGTCCCGGCGCTCCCGGTCCACCTCGACCCGGACCTCCTCGCCCGTCGCGAGAGTCCCCTCCACGACCTCGCCGATCATCGCCGTCACGCCCTCGACCGCGCGAGTGTCGGTGACGACGACCCGTCCGTTCGGCCCGACGACGACGCCGTGGTCCCCCACCTGTCCGCCGGATTCGGCGTAGAGCGGCGTCACGTCGGTGACGACCTGGACGACGTCCCCGGCACCCACCGCCGAGACGACCGCGTCGTCCCGCACCAGGCCGACGATCTTCGCCGACCCGGCGACCTCGTCGTAACCCGTGAAGGTCGTCTTGCCCGACTGCCCGCGGATCTCGGAGATCGGTCCGCGCGCGAAGATGTCCACCTCCAGCGCCGAGCCGGCCTGGCTCTGCTTCCGCCGGGCCTCCATCGCGGCCGTGAAACCCTCACGGTCGAGGGTCAGCCCCTCCTCACGCAGGTAGTCCTCCGTCAGGTCGACGGGGAAGCCGCGCTCGTCGTGGAGCCGGAACGCCTCGACTCCGGAGAGGACCGTCTCGCCCGAAGCCTTCAGCGCGTCGACGACGGTCTCCAGGGCGTTCATCCCCTGGTGGTACGTCGCCCGGAACCGCTCCTCTTCCCGCGTGATGGCCCGCGCCACCTCGCCGAGATGGTCGTGGATCATCGGGTACTGGTTGCCCATCACCTCGGCGACGGTCGGCGCCAGGTCGGCGAGGAACGGCCGCTCGATGCCCAGCCCGATCCCGTCCCGCACGGCCCGACGGATGACCCGGCGCAGCACGAAGTCCCGTCCCTCCCGGCCCGGTTTCACGCCGTCCATCAGGCAGAACACGGCCGCCCGGCCGTGGTCGGCGATCCGCCGCATCCGCACGCCGTCGTCGCTCGTGAACTCGTAGGGGATCCCGGCGATCTCCGAGACCTTCGCGATGATCGGCAGGAAGAGGTCCGTCTGGTACGTGGACAGCTCCCCGCACATCACGGCGACCAGCCGCTCGAACCCCGCGCCGGTGTCGATGTTCTTCTGCGGCAGCGGCTCGAGGTCGTTCTTCCCCCGCCGGTTGAACTGCGTGAAGACCAGGTTCCAGACTTCGACGAATCGCGGCCCGTCGTAGTCGTCGCAGTCGGGAGCCGGGTCCGGCCCGTGATCCGGCCCGTAGTCGAAGAAGATCTCCGAGCACGGCCCGCAGACCCCGTTCGGCCCGTCCTCGGGCGCGTTGGCCGGCCAGAAGTTCGTCTTCGCGCCGAACTTCCGGATCCGCTCCTCGGGGATGCCCACGTCCTCGCGCCAGGCCGAGTACGCCTCCTCGTCTTCTTCGTAGACGGAGACCCACAGCTTGCCGGCGTCGATCCCGAGCACCTGGGTCAGGTACTCCCAGCCCCAGGTGACGGCTTCCTTCTTGAAGTAGTCGCCGAACGAGAAGTTCCCGAGCATCTCGAAGAACGTGTGGTGGTAGTTCGTCCGCCCCACTTCCTCGAGGTCGCCGGTGCGGAAGCACTTCTGGCAGGACGTGGCCCGCGTGTAGGGCTTCTCCCCGACGCCGAGGAAGAGGTCCTTGAACTGGTTCATCCCGGCCCCGGTGAACAGCAGGGTCGGGTCGTTCTCGGGCACGAGCGACGCCGACGCCACGAGGGCGTGGGCTTTCGCGGTGAAGAAGTCGAGATAGCTCTTCCGGATTTCGTCGGCGGACATGGTCTTCATGATTCGAGCGATCCTAGGGAGCTTGGTGAACCGGGGCAAACTCTGCTTGGTTCAGACGGGTGTCGCAACTGGGGTCGGACCCAGCGGGGTCTGACCCCGGGGACGGCCGCGGCGTCCTGTTCGACCGCTGGATCCGCACTCGCCCGGCCGACGGCCGGCGGAAACCTGAGCTGCGTCCGAGCCCCCACTCGACAACGGCCGG
>JBDLIY010000283.1:0-5613 GCA_039714635.1 Planctomycetota bacterium | reverse complement strand
GAAGTCCTGGATGTAGGAGATCTGGTTCATCACCTGGATGTTCCCCCGGTTCGACGGTCCCCAGCTCTGGGACAGGCGCTTGACCAGGTACTCGATCCCCCGGACGTCGCCCAGCCGCCCCATCGCGACGGCGGCGTTCTGGCGGATGGCCGCGCAGCCGCTGGCCAGCGCCCGCGCGAACGGGAACAGGACCTTCGGCTCCCCGAGACTCCGGAGCGCGTCCACCGAAGCGTGGCGGACCTTCTCCTCGCGGTCGAGGATCGCCGTGCGGATGAGCGGCCGCACCGCCTCCCGGATCTTCCGCCGGCCGAGCTCCGCCGCGGCGAACGCGCGAAGGGCGGGTTTCCGGTGGCCGAGCGCCCGGTAGAGCGGGATGCGGACGTCTTCCCAGAGCTTCCCGTCGAGGCTCTTTGCCGCGTACTTCGCGATGCGCGGGTTCTCGTCCACGCACTTGACGATGAGATCGGCGGCCTTCTCCTCCGGCTCGGAGAGGCCCTTCGCGCGGGCCTTCAGGATCTCCTCGTACGCCGCCTCCTCCTTCAGGAGCCAGCGGCCGTCCTTCTTCACGAAGCCCTTGGCTTCGAGCGCCGCGTCGCCGGCCACCCACTTCTCACCGATCTTCTCCTGGCCGAGGGCCTGGCGGGCGGCGGCGTGCTCGGGGTCGAGCTTGACGACGCGCTCGAGGTGGGTCTTCATCTGGTCCCCGAGGCCGTGGCGGCGGCACCAGCGCGCGAGGAGGAACTGGGCGGCGGCATCGTCGGCGTCTGCCTCCTTCGCCCGGGTCTCGTAGAGGCTGGTGACGAACGACGCCCGGTCGATCTTGTCGACGTTGGCCCAGGGCACGCGGACGGTGCCGGTGGCGGTCTCGACCTCGAGGGCGAGCATCCCGTCGGCCGTCTTCCCGGCGAGGGTCTCGCCGGATTTCAGGTGGACGACGTCCTGCGCGGCCGCGGGCGCGGCGGCCAGCGCCGCGAAACTGATGATCACGATGGGGATCACGTTTGCTCTCGGCATGAACGGACTCCTCTCGTCCCGGTCCTGTCCGTATGAACGGTGGGGGGACAGGAGATGTTACCCGAATGCCCGATTCGAGCGCGGCGTGGAGACAGGCGCCCGGGGAGCACGACGTTCCGACGGATACGGTGGGGCCGAGGGTGCGTGCGCAAGCACCGCACCTGGCAAGGCGCTTCGTCACCTGGATGCTCTTGTCAGGTCCTGGCCTGAGACGGCCCGATTCTCTGCAGTTCCTCCTCCAGCCGCTCTGCCAGAAAGAGCTTCAGCAGACTCTGATATGGCACATCCCGCTTGTTGGCCAGGACCTTCAATTCCGCCAACATGTGCTCGGGAAGACGCAACGAGATGGTCTTCAGCGACGGCTTGAGGTTGGGAAGGACCAGGGGCCGGGCCTCGGACCACCTCATGTCCCCCGGCCCGATTGGTCGATGGAGATCCGGAGGCACCGTCCATGGATCAACTGCTACAGAAGTTCCGACAGCGCGCGGACCTCGCCTCGGCCCAGATGGTCGCCGGGGCCGTGCGCAACAAGTTCATGTCCGACCCCCAGGGGACGATGGACGCGCTCGCGCACTGGACCGAGCACCCCGAGGACATGGTCCGCATCGCGGCGGGCTGCTCCCTCGGCGCGATCACGATCCGCAACCCGGACGCCCTCCCCGTCGTCATGCCGTGGGTCGAGCGGCTCGCGAACGACCAGAGCCCCGAAGTGCGCATGCACGGCGCCGTCGGCGCGCTGGAGATGATCTGGCTCCACCACTACGACGAGATCTGGCTCCTCATCGAGGACTGGATCGAGCGCCGGAACGACCTCGTGAAGAAGGCCGCGCTCCTGACGATGTCGCGCATCGTCGAGACCGGGAAGCTCAGCCGGCCCTCCACCCTGAAGCAGCTGATCGAACGCGGGACGGCCATGGTCGACCGCCTCCTTTCGAGCGGCAGCCCCGACCTCCGGCCGACCCTCGCCGAGGTGATGAACCAGTTCGGCCTCCGGGCGCCGGACCTGATCGGGCCGTGGGTCGAGGAGTGGGCGAACCGGTCCGACCTGAACGCCCTCGCCCTCGCGCGGGAGATCCTCGAGCTCCGGTTCGGGGAGTACTGCCGGAAGATCGACAAGAACCTCCTGCTCACGCGCATGGCGGAGCTGGAGGAGGAACTGCTGGTCCGGATCTCCGGCTGGCTGCGTCAGGGCGAAGGCCGGGTCGAGTATTTCACGATCCTCGCGGACCGGATGCTCACCCGGTCCGGTTCCGGCGACACGGTCAGCCATTGGGCGGATCCCTACCGCGGCTGCCAGTTCCTCTGCGAGTTCTGCGCGACACGGCACCTCTCCGAGTACGCCGGCGACTCGCCGGAGAACCTCGTCCGGCGCGTGGAGATCGTCGCGAACGCGGCCGAGGTCCTGGCGCGGGAGCTCGGCGCGAGCGAGTGGAAGAGCCGGCCCGACCGCGTGATCCGGATCGGGCACCGGTCCGACCCGTACCAGGCCGCCGAGGAGCGCTTCCAGCTCACGCGGGAGATGCTGAAGATCTGCCTCGACCGCGGGAACCCGGTCGTCGTGCAGACGCGCTCGGAACTCGTCCTCCGCGACCTCGACGTGCTGGAGAAGCTCGGTGAGGCCGGGCTCGTCAACGTCATCGTCTCCGTCCCGACGCCCATCGAGGGCATCCGGAAGAAGCTCGAGGTCGGCGTTCCGACGGTCAACGATCGCCTTCGCGCGATCTCGATGCTGGCGAAGAAGTGCATCCCCGTGGGGCTCGGTCTCTCGCCGCTCTTCCCCCACCTGACGGACCACCCGGAGGCGATCGAGGAGTTGATCCGCCGCGCGTCGGAGGCCGGCGCCGGTTTCGTCGTCCCCGAGGTCCTCACGCTGGAGGGGACGGCCCGCGCGAAGGCGCGCTACTTCCTCACGTCGTTCATCCCGGACCTGCTACCGCGGTTCACGGAGCTCTACTCCGCGAGCCCGGGCGGCCGTCACCCGGACGGGGAGTTCGTCCGCGGCCTGGTCGAGGAGCTGATCCCGAGCCTGGCGGAGAAGTACGGGATGGACCGGGAGGGGATGCGCCTCGGCGCGGCGAGCGTCGTCGGCGCCTGAGGGGCGAGACGGGCGGCGTGAAAAACCGACGCCGGTACGCGTTGTCTCACGGAGTTACTCGCCGTCGTCCGGCTTCTTCAGGGGCACCGCCACTCCACCCACCATCCGGGCGAGGTTCGTGCGCTTCTCGTCGAACTCGATCGTCTCGGAGAGGCGCTTCACCATGTCGGCCTCCAGCTTCGCCCACGCGGTGACGCGGTCGCTGTGCACCATGCCCTCCAGATCGAGGGCGTTCGTCTCGCGGAAGAGGAGGTTCGTCGGGACTTCGTCGAGCCAGGCCGTCACCATGTCCTTCGCCCGCACCTTCTCCTCATCGTTCATCCGGAAGCCGGCGAGCCCCTGGTTCACGAAGAAGTCGATCACCTCGCTCGTCTCCGTGAACGGGACGTGCCGGACGCGTTGCACGTAGATGAGCGAGGAGGAGAAGAGGTCGAGCCGGACGCGGGCGCGGGATGGCTCCGGGCTGAGCGCCTCCACCTGCTCCGGCGTCATCACGGCGAAGGCGTCGTGAAAGAAGCCGTCCTTCAACTCCGCCTCCTCGTAGAGCTTTCGCACCGTCCAGGTGGTCTCGTCGTAGGCCTTCCGGCGCTTCTCGTCCGCCACGATCCAGTCCGCGGCGATCGTCTCGATCAGCTTCCGCTGCCGGTCCGTCAGGGGTTTGTCCACAGCCGTGAGCGTCGAGGACATCGCGTTGACCATGAAGGCGGGATTCGAGAAGGCGCCGTTGATCCCGGCCCCCGGCATGTCCTGCTGCACGAGAGCCGCGGCCGCGATGAGGTTGTTGTTCAGCTTCTGGATCTTCCCGACCTTCGTCATGTCCGGCGCCTCCCCGCGGGAGAGCGAGGGGACGATCGCCGCGATCAGCTGGCTCATCTCCCCCATGCTCGAGCCGACGGACTTCCAGTCGACCTTCTTCATCGCGCCGTTGTAGCGATCCATGAAGAAGCGGCCGGAGGCGTCGGGGACGGTGCCCGGGGCCGACTCGCCCGCGGCGGCGCGCTCCGCCCGGCGCTCCAGGAGCTCGGCGATCCGCTCCCGGTATTCTTCGATGTCCTTCTCGACACGGTCGGATTCCCTCGCGATCGCCTCGTTCTCCGCCTGGAGGATCCGGTTCCGCTCCCGGAGCTGCTCGATCTCGATCTCGGCCTCGGAACGCTCGCCGTCCGCCTCCCCGGGGGCCGTCGTCTCCGGCCCGGAGCGGTTGATCATCGTCCCGACGGCCAGGCCGAGGAACGCGGTCACGATCGCGATGATCACGGTGGTCTGGGGCTTCATCACTTCACCTCGTTTCCTTCGGCCGTCACCCGGGGCAGGATCACCCCGGTGCTGTAGAGGATCACGCGGGTCCGGGCCGCGTTCTCCGGCAGTCCTTCCGCCAGGCGCCGGAGCAGCGTCTCCGTCCGCCGCGCCGCCGCGTGGAGGTCTTCGAGCATCGGGATCCCGGCGCGAACCAGGGCGTCGGTCGACTCCACGAAGCTCTCGGGCGGCAACTCCGCCGCCCAGTCGCCGACGATGCGCACCAGCGCCTCCCTCTCTTCTTCCCGAACGGACAGCGCGGCTTTCAGTCCGGCCGAGAGTTCCGCGACGAAGTCCTCGCGGTCCGTGCAGTCCACGTGCTTCAGCCGCTGGGACGAAGCCCAGAGGATCCCCGGCGAGTAGAGGTCGAGCCCCACGCGGTTCACGATCCCGTCCGGCCAGAGGGCCGCGCGCTGCCCGTCCGTCAGCGTCGCGCGGATCGCCGCGAGGTGCTTCTCCTTCAGCTCCGACTCCTCCCGGAGCTTCGTCAGGGAGAGAACGCCCTCCCGATCGGCGGCGAGACGCGCCCGATCAGCGGCGAGGAAGAGCCGGAGTTCCTCCACGACGAGATGGCGCTGTCGCGTCGTCAGCGGCCTCCCGAGGTACTCGAGCGCGGCGGCGATCGCGTTGGCCGCGAACACCGGGTGCGTGTGCGGAAGCGACAGGTCGTGCGCCGGCAGGCCGTCCCAGGTCCTCACCGCCTCGCGCAGGATGACCCCGTTGCGGCGGTCGCGCTCCTTCGTCCAGTCCGGATCGAACTCGACACCGGTCCGGAGGCATTCCGCCAGCCGGCCGAGCAGGCGGGAGAACTCCGCGACGTTCTCGCCGAGGACGTTCCAGTCCACGAGGGCGAGCAGGTCGCCGTACTCCGGCGGGACGACCGGAACCCGGTGGCCCGACGACGCTGTGCCCGCGGCGGCGAGGCCGGACGCGAGTTCCTCCCGGCGCGCCCGCCGTTCCGCCCGCAGTCCCGTGAGCCGGTCCCGCTCGGCGGCGAGTCCGTTCCCGGTCCGGCGCAGGCGATCCCGCTCGACCTGCACCGCCTCGATCGTCTCCGTCGGCGCCGGAACGGCCGCGTCGTCTCCCGACGTCAACCGGGACCCGGCCAGTCCACCGAGGAACCCCGTCGCGACCACGGTCACGAGGACCGCGGGCAGGGGGACGAACCCGCCCGCCCCGGAGCCGGCCAGGGAGCGGCCGGAGTCCAC
>JBDLIY010000282.1:0-5621 GCA_039714635.1 Planctomycetota bacterium | reverse complement strand
ACAGTCTGCCAGCACCCCGGCGGAACCGCAACCGTACCGCGCTCACGGGTCGTGAGTGGCGACGACACCCCGACGAGCCGGGCCGGACGACCGGCATCGGGGCATCGAGGTCACGCTGCCCGTCGAAACGAACCCTCGAGTCCACGGTAGAATGGAGGGCGAACCCGCGGCGCAGGCCGCCGCGGGACGCTCGCGGGTAGCAGGAGGAGCACGGGAGACGCGGGGAGCCTTCAAGGAGGCGACATGTCGCGTACTCTCGTTTTCCCGGCGCTCGCCTGGATCCTCCTTCCGTTCCTCACCGCCTGCCTGAGCTCACCCGATCCGGGAGAGGCCACCGTAGCCGCCGCCACCGTCGAACCGGAGACGCTCGCCGAGACCTACACACGCCACGTCCGCGAGCTGACGGAGGAGGACATCGCCCTCGGCCGCATCGTCGTGGCGATCGGCGAGTCCGTCTCTGACGCGGACTCGGCGGGGACCATGATGCTCCGTGAACGGACACTCGAGCGCCTCGTCGAGCAGGTGAGGACGCTCCGCGACGCCCGGCTCCGCGTCCTGGACTTCTGGGACCGCGTCCGTCTGCAGTGGCCGGGGATGGCCACGATGGAAGAGCGGGCGGCCCTGGAACTCCTCGGGGAGCGGGACGACCGGGTGAGGCCGGGGCCCGGTGAGTGAAAAAGCGGTGCCTGTCAGCGTTGTTTCAGCTTCATGAAAAAGCGGTGCCTGTCAGCGTTGTTTCACGGGAAGTCGATGTCCAGCACTACCTCGCCGCCCTCCTCGACCGTGAAGATCACGGGGCCGCGCCTCTCGCCCGTACGGTGGCCCGTGATGCGGTAGCGGCGCGGGGGCAGGCGCGTCCGGAAGGCGCCGTCCACAATCGGGACCCGCCAGCGCGACACGCCGTCGTTCTTCGCCGCCGCGGGGAAGATGTCCACGGAGACGAAACCCGTGGGGTCGCCCCGGTAGCGGTAGATCCCGCGCACGACCCCGCCGGGGGTGACAGTGATCGGGACCGGCGCCGCGCCCTCCTTCACCGTCGGCCGGACGAGCGACTCCGCCATCCCCTCCGCCCGCACGGACAGGTCCACCTCCCGACCGGATTGTACCCCCTCAGCGACGGCGGACGGTCGCCGTGAGGGTCCGGCCGTCGCGGTCGAGACCGACGAGCACCCCGGGGATCGGCGCGCGCAGGACGACGGACGGAGCCTCGGCCACCTCCTCGCCTTCCGCCACCTGCTGGGACCGCTCCGCGATTTCCGTGACGGGCTCGTCCGCGCTCACGAGCTCCACGGACGCCGTCGTCAGTCGCGGCCCGGGATGGGTCTCGGGCAGGTCCGCGCCTCCCCGCAGGCAGATCGCCTCGATCGAGTCCCACGCGTACTCCCGTCCGCCGATCTGGGCATCGTCGGCGTAGGCCAGGAGCGCGGGCACGTCTTCCGGACCGCCGTGAACGCGCAGCGCGCACGCGGCCTCGAAGCCGACCAGGTGGTCCCGGTCCTCGAGCAGTCCCCTCAACCGGGGGACGGCCTCCGGCGCGCGCCGATCGAGGAGCTTCGAGAGCGCGAGCCACCGGCAGGAGCCGTCGGGACCGTCGAGGGCGTCGAGGAGCCACGCCGTGGCGCGGGCGGTTTCCACGACGCCGATCGCGGAGAGGACGGGGAAGAGGAGACGCAGGTCGGGCCGGGACTCGAGTTCCCTCTCGAACCGGTCCGGATGCGCGCGGGCGAGACGATGCAGAAGGGATTCGAGGTCCTCGAGGAACCCGCGCGATCCGCCGTGCGGCGTGGCGGCTTCCGATTCTCCGGCCATGAACGCGATCACGCCATCCACGACGTCCGGTCCCTCCGCGAGGAGCGCCACGATGGCCGCCTCCGCGTCCGGCCCGCCGAGTTTCGAGAGTGCCTCCATCCGCTACTCCCCCTTCTCCGCCCAGACGTACCAGTACGGATGCACGTACACCCAGAAGGCGGCCGGGACGCCCTTGACGTCCTGGTAGTCGGTCTCCCGGTAGTGGCCGAAGTCCTTGAACAGGCCGTACTTCTCCACGTCGTCCGGGACGTGGAACCGGTAGAGCAGCCGATCGTACTTCCCTCCGCAGGCGGCCTGCATGCCGAGGTCCGCGTCCGTCAGGACGGCCCCGCCCGGCCCGAAGCGCCGGACGGACACGATCTTCCCCGCCTCGTAGACCGTCGCGAGGACCCGGTTCCCCGCCGCGTCGAACTCCTCCCACGGCCCCTGCCGGCGCCCCCGGACGAAGAGGCCCCGCGCCTTCACGGTCCCGCTCTCGTGCCGGTGCACGGCGGCGCCGTGGAGGACGCCCTCCAGGTACTCTTCCTCCCGGACCGTCGCACCCGACGCAGAGCGCGTGATCCACCGGCCGACCCGCACGAGCCGGTAGTCGTCGCCCGTCCCGACGATCTTCAGGTCTCCGTTCGGCGTGTGGATGAGGGAGCCGACGTAGAGCGAAGGGATCGGGACGGGCGGAGGAGGCGGTTCCCGGACGATCCGGTCGATGTGCCGGACCGGGGACTCCGGCGGTTCTTCCTCCGTCGCCGGGGCCGGCGCGGGCGGCTCGTCGACGGCGTCCACCGGAGGGACCGCGGACGGATGGGGCAGATCGCGCCGCGGCTCGGTGACGGGCCGGGGCGCCGGTGGGACCTCGGGCCCGGACACCCGACCCGCGACGACGCCCACCGCGAAGGCGACGAGGGCGATGAGGACGACGAGGAGACGGTTCACGAATCGAGCCTACCCCAGCGACGCGGTCACCGCCAGCCCACGCCCCCGCCGCCGATGCTTGGCCCTCGGGCCGGCCGCCCCGTAGAGTGACGGGCTCGCATGATTCCCCCGACCCCGCCAGGCTCCGACCGACCCCGCCGTGCCCGATTCGTCACGTTCGGGTGCAAGGTCAACCAGTACGACACGCAGGTCCTGCGCGAACGGGCCGCGGCCGGCGGCTGGACCGAGACCGACGGGGAAGCCGACCTCATCGTCGTCAACACCTGCACCGTCACCGAACACGGCGGCGCCGAGGCGCGGAAGGCCGTGCGGCGCCTCGCCCGCGAAAACCCCGACGCCGAGATCCTCGTCACCGGCTGCTACGCCGCGAGCGATCCCGACGTCGTCGCCGCCCTCCCCCACGTGACGGCCGTCCTCGACAACGACGCCAAGGGAGAGATCGTCGAACGGCTCGGACCGGCCGCGCCGGAGCTTCCCTTCATCGAGCAGACGATCACCGGCTTCCGCGACCACACGCGCGCGTTCCTCAAGGTGCAGGACGGCTGCTACCTGCGCTGCACCTACTGCATCATCCCCGAGGTGCGGCCCGCCGTGACGAGCAAGGAGCCTTCGACCGTCGTTCGCGAGGTTTCCGACCTCGTCGACGCCGGGTTCCGCGAGGTCGTCGTCACCGGCGTCCACGTGGGCGCGTACGGGAGGCAGGGGCCGGGCGCCGGGCCGCGCGACGCCCTGGCGGCTCTCTTCCGCCGCCTGCTCGACGAGACGGAGATGGAGCGCTTCCGCCTCTCGTCGGTGGAGTCGTTCGAGGTGACGGACGAACTCCTCGACGTCTTCACGGACGAGCCGCGCATGGCGCCGCACCTCCACGTGCCGCTCCAGTCCGGGTCTCCGGCCGTGCTCGCGCGGATGAAGCGGCGGTACAACGCGGACGGCTTCACGGCGACGGTCCGCCGCATCGGGGAGGCGATCCCCGGCGCGGCGATCACGACCGACGTGATCGTGGGCTTCCCCGGGGAGACGGACGAGGACTTCGAAGCCACCCTCGACGTGCTGCGGCGGGCGCGAATCATGAAGACGCACGTCTTTCCCTGGTCGCCCCGGCACGGAACGCCGGCCGCGACGATGCCGGACCGCGTTCCTTCGGCCGAACGGAAGCGGCGCGTCGCCGCGTGCGACGAGGAGGGCCGGATGCTCGCGCGGGCGTACGCCGCGAGCCGGATCGGCACGGAGGCGACGGCGCTCCTGGAGACGCGACGCATGGGCGGGCTTCTCACGGGCTTCACGGGACGGTACCTTCGCGTCTGGATCGAAGGCGGAGACGAACGGATGGGCGAGATGACCGGAGTGAGGATCACGGGCCTGCGCGACGGCGGCGTCACCGCCGGGGCGATCGATCGATGAGCGTCCCCGCGGACGTCATCGCGGCCCTCGGGAACGCCACCAGCGCGATCTTTTCGTCCCACGTGCCGCCGGACGGCGACGGCCTCGGCGCCGCGATCGCGCTCGTCCGCTGGTTCCGGTCCACCGGGCGGCGCGCGGTCTTCGCCGCCGGGGGAGACGTCCAGTCCTGCCTGCACTTCGTCTACGAAGAGGACGAGATCGACACGGCCCCGGCCGGGCCGGAGGAGAGCTTCGACCTCCACGTCGCTCTCGACGCCGCGACGCGGGCGCGCCTCGCCGGCAACGAGCCGCGGTTCGCCGCCGCCCCTCTCCTCGTCAACGTGGACCACCACGTCACGAACGAGAACTTCGGCCACGTGAACTGGGTCGACCCGGACGCGTCGTCGACGGGCGAGATGGTCTACCGGCTTCTGAAGGAGATCGGCGCGCCCCTTTCGACGGAGATCGCCGAACCTCTCTATGTGGCCGTGATGACGGACACCGGTCGGTTCAGCTACTCGAACACGACGCCCGCCGTCCACGGGATGGCGGCGGAGCTGCTCGCCGCCGGCGTGCGTCCGGACCGCGCCACGGGCGCGATCTACCGCTCCGTCTCTCCCTCCTGGCTGCGGCTGACCGCGCTCGCCGTCGAGGGGATGACGATCGTGGCGGACGGCCGCGTCGCCTGCATCACCGCGACGACGCAGATCATCGAGCGCTCCGGCGCCGACCCGCTCGACGTGGGCGACCTCGTCTCCATCCCCATCTCCGTGGCCGGCGTCGAGGTCGGCGCGCTCTTCCGGCCCGCCGACGGTGGCGGGACGAAGATCAGCCTGCGCTCGCGCGAGGTCTTCCCGGTGAACGAGTTCGCGGCGCGCTACGGCGGCGGCGGCCATCCGCGGGCGGCCGGCGCGAAGGTGGACCTGCCCGTGGAGGAGGCGCGCGACGCCGTCCTCGCGGAGCTCGCGGCGGCCGTGGCGGAGGCGGGATGAGCGACGAACTCCACCGGATCGCCGCCGATCTCCGCGCCGCGCTCGAGGCGGAACGCGATTCCCCCTCCGGCGCGCACGTCATCGTGCCGAAGTCGGCCCCCCGGGCGGCGCGCACGCTCGCCCGCATCGCCGACGAGGTGCGCGCGTGCACGAGATGCCGTCTCTGCCGGACGCGGACGAAGGCCGTGCCGGGCGAGGGGTCGCCGAACGCTCCGGTCCTGTTCGTCGGCGAGGCGCCGGGCGCGGACGAGGACCGGCAGGGGCGCCCCTTCGTCGGCCGCGCGGGCGAACTGCTGACGAAGATGCTCTCGGCCGTCAACATCGACCGGAAGGACGTCTTCATCGCCAACGTCCTGAAGTGCCGGCCGCCACAGAACCGGGATCCGTCCGCGGACGAGCAGATCGAGTGTCGCCGCTACCTCGAGGAGCAGATCGCCGCGCTCCGCCCGAAGTTCATCGCGACGCTCGGCCGGGTTCCCACCCACCTCCTGCTCGACACGAGCCGCGGGA
>JBDLIY010000281.1:0-5622 GCA_039714635.1 Planctomycetota bacterium | reverse complement strand
GAGGAGGAGCAGCCCGAGCCCGTCCCCAACGCCGAAGCAGAAGCAGCAGAGGCCGAGCCGGAGGCCGAGATCCCGGTCCTCGAGAACGTGAACGAGACCGGGAAGAAGTCCGGCGTGCTGCGTTCGATCTTCAGCAAGAAGGACAAGCCGGCGAAGCGCTCCGGCGACCCGCTGCTGGACGAGTCCGCGGCGCTGGTCATCGAGAAGGGCCGCGCGTCGGTGGTCTTCCTGCAGCGCCGCCTCGACATCGGCTACACGCGCGCCTCGCGCCTGATCGACGCGATGGAGCGCAACGGCCTGGTGGGCCCGCTGGAGGAGAGCGGCTCCCGCGAGGTGCTGATGACGGTCGAGGAGTGGGAGGAAGTGCGGGGCTGAGACGACCGCATCCCCCGAACTCCAATCCCGAAACTCCGTCCCCGGGGTGGCCGAAAACGGTCGCCACGGGGACTTTCGATTCTGGGGCGAGCTGTGGCGAGAAGCGGAGAATCGCGAGAGGATGTCCGTCATGGGTACGGAGTTCGTCGCAGCCTGCCGGGCCTGTGGAGAGCGATTCCCTGCGAGCCGGGGTGGAGGACGTCGCTTCGATGAACGCCGGCTTCAAGCGTATCCAACATGCTATATATGACATATAACAAAGATTTTCAGCTTTGATATGCCAGATATGACATGAAAAGAAGAAACCGGTTGCCACGGTGCCAACCCTGGCGCATAATGTCATCGATCCTGAAATAGAATGTCAGATGAGGCACATTATGCTGGACACGCCCTCTTTGCCGGTCCAACGGTGGATCGAGCGGCTGAGCCGCCGCCTGGCCCGGCATCGGTTGAACCGGAACCTCACCCAGGACGAACTCGCCCGGTCCGCAGGCATTTCGCGCCGAACCCTTGCCCGCCTGGAGGCCGGTGAGGCGGTCCAGCTCGAGAGCTTCCTCCGGGTACTGACCGCCCTGGACCTCGAGGACGGGCTGGAGCGACTCGTCCCGGACGTTCCGGACAGCCCGATCCAGTTGGTGAAGCGCGCGGGAAAGAGGCGGCAGCGGGCGACGGGCCGGCGGGAGACCCGGGACCGGCCTGCGAAGCCGTGGACATGGGGCACCGTGTCATGAACCGGGCGAAGGTCCGGCTCTGGGGACGGGAGATCGGCGCCGTGGTCTGGGACGAGGGCGCGCGGCTCGCCGCGTTCGAATACGACCCGGAGTTCCAGGGGAGCGGGATCGAGGTCTCTCCGATCGCGATGCCCCTCGGCCCCGGAATCATCCAGTTCCCGGCACTGCCCGAGGAAGCGTTCCAAGGCCTGCCGGGGATGCTGGCGGACTCGCTGCCCGACCGCTTCGGCCACGCGCTGATCGACGAGTGGCTGGCCCGACGGGGCCGGACGCCGGAGTCCTTCTCCCCCGTCGAGCGGCTCTGCTACGTGGGCACGCGCGGGATGGGCGCCCTCGAATACGAGCCGGCCACCGGCCCGGACTCCGCCGAAGGCGCGATCGAGATCGGCGAGTTGGTGGAGCTGGCGGAAGCGGTCCTCGCGAAGCGGAAGGGCCTCCGCGCCCGGCTCGATCACGGCTCGGACGCCATGAACCGCATCCTCCAGGTGGGAACCTCCGCCGGCGGGGCCCGGGCCAAGGCGGTCATCGCCTGGAACGCGGAGACCGGCGAGGTCCGCTCCGGCCAGGCCGGGCTCCCGGCGGGGTTCGGCCACTGGATCCTCAAGCTCGATGGCGTGCAGTCGAGCGACGATCGCGAAGTCGGAACCACCCTCGGGTACGGGCGGGTCGAGTTCGCGTACCACCGGATGGCCGTCGCCGCCGGCGTCTCGATGACGGAGTGTCGCATCCACGAGGAGGGCGGCCGGGCCCACTTCATGACGAAGCGCTTCGACCGCATCGACGACGGCCGGAAGCTCCACATGCAGTCCCTCGGGGCGCTGGCCCACTACGACCTGAACGCCGCCGGAGCCCAGTCCTACGAACAGGCGATCGGAGTGATGCGGCAACTCGAGCTCACGTCGGAGGAGATCGGGCAGCAGTTCCGTCGGACCGTCCTGAACCTCGCGGCGCGGAACCAGGATGACCACGTGAAGAACATCGCGTTCCTCATGGACCAGGCCGGCCGGTGGCGCCTGTCGCCGGCCTACGACGTGACGTACAGCTACAACCCCGCCGGCGCCTGGACCTCCCGGCACCAGATGAAAGTGAACGGGAAACGTGACGGCTTCACGATGGACGACCTCCTCGAGTTCGCGGGCCACTGCAACCTAAAGACGCTACGGGCGAAGGCGATCATTGCCGAGGTCCTCGAAGCGACCAGGCGCTGGCGGGAGTTCGCGGACGAGGCTGGCGTCCCCACGGCCCGGTCGGCGGAGATCGAGCGGCACTTCCGGTTCCGCTGACCCTCCGACCCCCGCCCCCCATCGGTTACCATCCGGACCATGACCGATCCATCCGGGGACCTCCGCGTCTCCCTCCTCTCCCTCGGCTGCCCGAAGAACCTCGTCGACTCCGAGCGCGTCGTCGGGGCCTTCGTCGACCGCGGGCTCGTCATCTGCCCGAACCCCGAGGACGCCGAGGTCGTCGTCGTCAACACCTGCGGCTTCCTCCAGGCGGCGAAGGAAGAGGCCCTCGACACGATCCGGGAGATGGTCGCCCTCAAGGAGACGGCCGGCGTCCGGGGCGTCGTGGCGACCGGCTGCCTCGCGGAGCGCGACGGCGTCGACATCCCGGCCGAGGTCCCCGGCGTCGACGCGGTCGTCCCCTTCGAGGACTACGACCGGCTCCTCGCGATCTGCCGCGCCGTCTCCGGCCGCGACGAACCCGAGGATCCGGCCGACTACCGGTCCGACCTCCTCACCCGCGGGGATCGTGTCCCGCTGACTCCGCCCGGCTCGGCCTACCTGAAGATCTCCGAGGGCTGCAACAACCCGTGCGCCTTCTGCACGATCCCGGCCATCAAGGGCCGGCAGGTCTCCGTCCCGGCCGCGGACCTCGTCCGGGAGGCGACGAACCTCGCGATGGCGGGGACGAAGGAACTCGTCGTCATCGCCCAGGACACGACGTACTACGGCTTCGACATCGACCGGAAGTTCGGCGTCGGCGCGCTGCTGCGCGACCTGGGCCGCATCCCCGGCATCGAGTGGGTCCGGCTGCTCTACGCCTACCCGGCCTACGTGAAGGACGACCTCCTCGAGGTCATGGCTTCCGAAGAGCACGTGCTCCCCTACATGGACATCCCGCTCCAGCACATCGCCGACGGCGTCCTGCGGCGGATGAAGCGGCCGCTGGGCGGCGGCGGGACGCGCCGGCGGATGGACCGGATCCGCGAGAAGGTCCCGGGGATCGTCCTCCGGACGACGATGATCGTCGGCTCGCCGGGCGAGACGGATTCGGAGTTCGAGGAGTTGCTCCGCTACGTCGAGGACTTCCGGTTCGAGCGGCTGGGCTGCTTCACGTACTCGGCGGAATCCGACACGCCGATGGGCCGGATGCCGGGCCGGGTCCCTTCGAACGTGCAGGAGGAGCGCCGGGCGCGCATCATGGAGGCGCAGCAGCGGATCGCGTTTGCGGACGCGGCGGCGCTCGTCGGCTCGGAGGTCGACTGCCTCGTGGAGGACGCCGACGGATGGGGCCGGACCTGGCGGGACGCGCCGGAGATCGACCCCGCGATCCGGATCCAGGGCGCGCCGGGGCCCGGGGCGCTCGGGCCCGTCCGCGTGACGGCGACGAACGACTACGACCTGGAGGGAGAGTGGATCGGCTGACGCGATTCGTCGGAAGCTTCTTCGGGCTGGGGCTCATCCCCTTCGCCCACGGCACCTGGGGCACGCTCGGTGCGATGGCGATCGTTCTCGTCCTCCCGGCGGATCCGGTGTACGCCTGGACGATTCCCACGATGGTGCTCTTCCTGCTCGCGTGCGGGTTCTGCATCGTCCTCGGCGACCACGCCGAGCAGGAAATGGGCCTGAAAGACCCGGGCTTCATCGTCCTCGACGAGGTGGCCGGCTACCTGGTGGCCGTCGCGTCGGTGACGAAGCCGGGTCTCCCCTGGATCGTGATGGCCTTCGTGGTCTTCCGCATCTTCGACATCCTGAAGCCGTGGCCCTGCCGCCGCCTGGAGAAGATCAAGGGCGGGAAGGGCATCCTCTACGACGACCTGATGGCGGGGTTCTACACTTTCCTCGTGCTGCTGCTGTCCCGGGAGCTGACCGGCTGGCCGACGTAAGCGCCCGCGAATCCGGTAATACGGAGGCGGAACCATTTTTTCCGCATTCGTACAGGCGATACGCCCGCCGGTCGGCGCGGAGCCCTCTTGAATCGTGGACTCCCTACCGCCCTTTTCTTAGCCTGACCTGTCTCTCTACCCTTCCATCGGGCCATTCTGTTGACCGGAGAAGCTTGTCATGGCGAGACGTCGCGGTGGTCGTACTTCTGGGGGCGCCCGCGGGCGCCGTGGGCACGAAGAGGCGGTCGCCGTTCCGGTCGCCGATGACGTCCTTGAGTTCGCCGAGCCCGAGCGCCCGGCGCGCGGCGGGCGTCGTCCGTCGGGCGGCGGCGCCGCCGGCGGTCCCGGCATCGGGATGGTGATCCCGCTCGTGGTGACGCTCCTCGCGGTCCTCCTCATCGCCCTGGGCGGCTACATGTCGTCCAAGTCCGGCGGCAAGGCCGTCGAGACGGCCCTCGACAGCACGGCCATCGCCGTCGCCCAGTCGCTGGCCTCCGTCGAGCCCTCCTGGTGGGACCCGAACCACGGGACCGAGAAGACGATCTACGAGATCCTCTCGCAGAAGAAGGACGAGAAGCTCAAGAAGGAGGAGGCCAAGAACTTCGCGGACCGCGACGAGGGCGCGATCCACCAGATCAAGGAGAACTTCAAGGCTCTCGTCGAGACGTGGGGAATCAAGGCGCCCGACGCCGCCGACCAGTCGAAGAACAACGCGATCCGCTCCGCCAATACGCGGCGCCTCGCCCGGCTCACCGACATCAAGGGCACGGCGGTCCTCTACGCCGCGATCCTTCCGCCGTCCGGCGGCTCGGCGATCGTCAAGGGCGGCGCGAAGCCCGACGGGATGATGGTCGCCGGCGCCCGGGAGGTCGGCGAGGCGACGGTCCAGAGCGCCCGCATCGGCAAGACCCCGGCCCGCGTGGTCGAGTACCCGATCCGCGACGCGTTCGACGAGGTCGCCGGCCGGGCGCTCGTCATCGTGGCCGCCGTCGGCGCGAGCGGCGGCGGGATGGCCACGGTCGCGATCTTCGCGCTCCTCGGCCTGCTGCTCGTCGGCGGCGCTTCCTTCGGACTCTGCCTCGCCGCGTCGAAGGGCCTCATGAACCTGGGCCGCAGCCTCGACCAGATCGGCCGCGGCGACCTGGACATCAAGATCCGCCCCGGCGGCGGCGAGGTCGGCGCCGTAGCGCGCTCCGCGGACCGCGCGGTGAAGACGTTCCAGAAGATGCAGGAGCAGGCTTACGCGGCCGAGACGACCGTCCAGCCGGTGGCCGCCCCGGTCGAGGCCTCGGTCGACACCGCGAGCCTTCTCCCGCAGGAGCCGCCGCGCGTCGACGGCTACGAGTTCGAGGCGGTCCACAAGCCCTCTCCGGCGGGCGCGAACGACTTCTTCGACTACATCCAGAT
>JBDLIY010000280.1:0-5670 GCA_039714635.1 Planctomycetota bacterium | reverse complement strand
TTTTGCCCTGACTCCGTATGGAGGAGACGTGGGGTTATTGGGGGTCGGGGTCCAGCTCCAGTTTCCTTGCCGCGTCCGTGACCGCTCCGATCTTCACCGCGTAGCTCGTTCGCGCCTCGATGTCGGCGTCCGTGATGAGGTGGACGTCGAGGAGGCCGTTCGTCCGGTAGCCGGTGCGCTGATAGTTCATCTCGTCCAGCGCCTCGCTCCAGCCGCGGAACCAGTTCGTCAGCTCCGACCCGGCCGGCCGGTCCTCCTCCACGTGGACCAGGAGGTCGATGTCCGAGGCCGGCCCCGCGGTGAAGTTCTTCGTGCTTCCGAAAACGTAGATCGCCGTCACCCCGTACCGGGTCGCGTCGATCGACCGGGCGATCCGCTCCGCCATCCGGAGGCGCCAGAGGCTGTGGTCCGGGGCCTTCCCTCCGGCGCGGCGAATGACCGTCGTGGGGAGGCCCACCTCCCGTCCCGGCTCGCCGATCAGGCCGAGGGCCTCGTCGAGGTCGGCGTTCATCAGGAGCTTCATCACCAGGCCGTCCGTCACCCCCGGCACGTCGATGACGCGGACCGTGTCCGAAAGGTGCGCGTGGTCCGGGAGGATCTCGCGGAGGATGTTCTCCTTCCCCCGGAGGAAGTTCTCGCTGAACTGCACGCCCTCGTCGTCCGGGTAGAGCGGCAGATACCGGATCTGCGCCTCGACCAGGTCCTGGAAGAAGTGCGTGCCGAACGAGAGATCCGGCGTGTAGTTCCCCGTCGTCCGGGCGATCTCGATGAGCGCCGCCGAGTTGTTGATGTCGGCGTAGGTCACGCTGACGCCGAGCTTGATGTCGCCCCGGCTCCCCCACCGGCCCGGACCCATCAGGATGAACTGCCGCTTGGGCAGGATCTTGTTCAGGTCGCCCACCACGCGGGCCACGTCGAGGAGTTCGGCGCGGCTGCCCAGCGCCACGTACTTCTCCGGGTCGACGTAGACGATGTGCGAGATGTCCGGGACGTAGCCGTTGCTGACGTAGCGGTTCGCCGAGAAGATGACGCGGGAGGGGTCGACGTCCTTCGGGATCGGGGCCGGCTGCGCCTCCTCCGCGTCGCTCTGGGAGCGGCACTGGAGGAGATGGAGGGTCGTCCCGTCGTGGGCGAACTCGATGTCCACGGGGCCCTGCATCTTCTCCTCGAGGACGTCGAGGATCGTCCGGATCTGCTTCGCGAACTTCCGGTCCGCGAGCTGCCCCTCGAAGGTCAGCACCGCGTCGTCCGGCGAGATGTCGGACTCCAGCGGCCCGGGACGCCGCATCCGGCCGTCCTCGTACAGCGAGAAGAGCCGGACGAAAGCCGGCAGTTCGTCTCCGAACTCCTCCACCAGGTCCCGCACTTTCAGTGTGACGAAGGTGTTGCTCTCGACGTCGATCGCGTCGATGAAGCGCGGTGAGTAGCGCAGGATCTCGTCCGGGGTGACGTTGACCCGCAGGTCCGGCTGCCCCGGCGCGAACATCACCGGGTAGTCGTCGCCGACGCGGTCGACGGCGCGGGTGCCCAGGCCCGGGACCATCCGCACGATCCCGTCCTCCCGCTTGATCCGCGGCGACCAGCGGAACTCGTTGCGGGACAGGGCGACACCGGCGAACGCGGGGAAGAAGTACTTCCCGACCTGATTGCCGACGACCTCCTGGATGATGATCCCCATCTCCTCCGCGAAGTCGAGCAGCCCGCGCTCGGCCCGGTACTGGATCGGGTCCGGGGCGAACATGCAGGCGTAGATCTCCGCGATGGCGTCGAGGAGGGCTTCGATCCGCTCCTGCTTCGACCCCTGATTGCCGACGAACAGGCTCTTGTACTTGCCGGAGAACGCGGCCCCGATCCGGTCCTCCAGAACGCTGGAGCTCCGCACGATCAGCGGGGATTCGCCGAAGTCGTCGAGCGCGAGGGCCAGGCCGGAGACCAGGTGGTTGGGGAACCTCGAGTTCTTGCAGGAGTGGACGATGTGCGGGTACTCGAAGCGGATCTCCGAGGTGGACTTGTACTTCTGCTCCGCCACCTCATCGAGGTTGTTGTAATGCATGAAGTGCACGTGCATGTCCGACGTGATGAACCACGTCCTGGGAGCGCGCACCTCGCCGATCTCCGGGTTCCGGTCCCGCTCCTTCTCCAGGATCTTCTTCGCGAGGATGATCCCCGCGCTCTTGCCCCCGAGCCTCCCGTGGCTCTCCGGCGGGGCGATGACCCGCGGCAGGATCGACTCGAAGTCCTGGATCTCGAGGAACTCCTTGGCGAACCGGATGAAGGTCAGCTGCTCGGAGAGGAAGCGCCGGACCAGGGCCACGCGGATATGCGCGGATGCCGGCTGGGTGAGGGGCTCCTCGTGGGCCGCGAGGTGGACGTAGCGGCGCAGCGCGTCGGCGATCTCGGCGAGGGGGACGTTCCGCTCCACCGCGCCGGCCAGGAAACTGATGCGGTCCTGCTGCACCCACTTCTGCACCAGCGTCAGGAGCTGGTCGTTCGCCATGTTCCGGGAGGCGATCCGGAACGTCTTCAGGCCGAGGTCGTCGCTGATCACGCGCCGCTTCGTCTGCTGCGGCCGGTTGGTGTCCGTCAGGTCCTCCTCGGCGAACTGCCGGATGTCGGACTCCTCGAGGAGTTCCTCCGCTTCCGAGATGCCCTGCCAGCACAGGTAGTGCAGGAGCTTCTGGCTGATCTTCTGGAGCAGGTCCCGGTCGGTCCGACGGAGCAGGTCGTGGACGACGCGCCAGTCCCCGTCGGGGGCCTCGTCGTGGAGATCGCGCTTCGCGGCCTCCACCGCCTCGATGTGGCGGCGCATCCGGTGGTGGTGGACGTAGTGACCGATGCGGTCGGCGATCGTCCGGATCAGGCGGGTCTCCTCCTTGAGGAACGGCCCCTCGTCCTCCACCGGCATCGGCTGGGTGTAGAAGACCTCCAGCACGCCCGTCACCTGGTCCTGCGCCTTGATCCAGGCCTTCTGACGCCACTGGGTCTCGACGAAGTCCGGGGTGGTCACGATGTCGTCGCCGAGCCGGATCCGCGCCTCGCAGATGTCGGTGTACTGCCAGCCCGGCGGGAGGAGTTCGACGATCCGGCGGCAGGCGTCGATCGGCTCGATGTCGGGCTCGTTGAGGATCTCCTCGACCCCGAAGAGGCAGTTCAGCTCCTTGGCGCGCTCGTTCAGGGTGTGAAGAAGGTCGTCGGCGGGATGCTGGGCGTCGCTCATGGCGTGATCACTCCCCGGCCGCTCCGGCCGTCGACCCGGATGGAGAGGGGGGACGCCGCGCGGACGTGGCGGACGTGCTCCGTCTCCGCCACGATCTCCTGCGCGTCGAGCCACGCCCAGTCGATCGGATGCGGACCGTGGTGCGGCACGGTGAAGTAGAAGATCCTCAGGCTCGTCATGTTGTGGAAGAAGTGGGCTCCCTGGGAGAGCTCCACGTCGAACTCCGCGGTCGTGGCCTCGACGATGACGCGGGCGCGGCTGATCTGCCCCCAGTCCACCGGCACGCCCAGCCACGGGTCGCTGCTGCCGAGCCGGCCGAAGGTGACGAGGGCGTAGTCCCGCCCCTCCTCCGCCAGCCCCCGGTTGAGCGTCGCGATCTCCACGGCGATCTTCGGGTTCAGCTCCTTGCTGAACGTGTCCGGCCGGATGTAGACGACGTCCGTCACCGTGTCGATCCGGCCGTGGCCCATGACCCGCGTCGCCCCGACGATCCCGCCCTCGAGGTCGGCGCTCGCAAGCGTCACCTCCTCGCGGGAGACGACGATCGGCCGGACCTGCAGGAAGCCCAGGCACGGCGGGTCCCGGCGCAGCGGGTCGAGGTCGAGCGCGAACTCGATCTCGACCTCGGTGTCGAGTTCCTGCTCGCACCGGTCGAGGAGTTCCCGGACCAGGCCGGTCAGGGGGATGTCGTCCATCCGGATCACCGGCGCGAAGTTCAGCACGCGGGGCCCCGGCCGCCCGATCCCCATCACGATGCGATCGCTCTCCGGCGAGTAGGTCGAGGCCACGGGGTCGAGCGTCCCGTCCAGCGCCGCGTCGGAGAGGTCGCCGGTGACGAGGAACTCCGTCTCGCGGATCGGGTCGAAGGAGGACGGCCGACCGAGGTTCACGGCCCAGAACGACGTCTGGCTGTACTTGAGGAGTTCCCCGATGGTGAACGGTGGATCGGCGTTCGGATGGGCCGGGCTGTAGGTCCAGGCCGACTCGCCGTCGACGATCGTCTTCCCGAGGCCGAGGGCGAGGTCGATCACGCCCTCCTCCGGCTTCGCGGCCCCGGTCGGGTAGTAGTTCCAGGACCGGCCCACGCCGGCGATCGTCGGGTAGAAGCGCTCGTCGTGCTTCCGGCCGACCACCTCCTGGATGACGACGGCCATCGCCTCTTCCTTCACCGACCGCCCCACCCGTTCGCGGTAGCCCCGCGCGCCGCGGAAGTAGGTCGACGCCCAGACGAACTTGATCGCCTCCAGGAGCTTCGCGAAGCGGGTGCCCGCGTCCGGCTGGTTGTTCGGGACCATCTTGGTCTCGTAGATGCCGGCGAAGGGCTCGTTCGTGGCGTCTTCCAGGCGGCTGGAGGAGCGGACGGCGATGGGGTTCCGGACGGTCTCCACGATGGCGCGCAGGTCGCCCACGAACTGCGTCGGGAAGTCGGCTCGCTGGAACGCGTGGGCGATCCGCTCGTCGTCCTCCTCCCCGTCGGCGAGCGACTCGAGGTCGTTTCTCTCGACGAAGAGGTCGAAGACGTCCGTCCCCAGGACGGCGAATCGCGGCACGCGGACGACGAGGCCGCGGTACTCCCCCTCGGGGAATGCGCCTTCGAGGATGCGCTTCGCCGCGACGAGGCCGGCGGCCTTCCCGCCGACGCGGCCGGTGCCGATGGAGCACACCGCGCCGGGCTCGGCGAATTCGGAGGCACGGAAGGGGGCCAGTTCGTCGGCGTCGATCGGCAGGTGGTCGGAGGCCATGCCCCCTATCCTCCATCGATCGCCCGATCGCATCAAACGGTGTCAGGACAATTTCACCGCTTTTCGCCCCCGAAACGCATCCAGACGCATCAAACGGTGTCAGGACTGTTTCACCGCTCTTCGCTGGCCAGACGGTGTCAGGACCACCCGTGCGGACTCCGGACGCCACGAAAAAGGGGCCCCCGGTCGAGCCGGGAGCCCCTTGAATGCCGTGCGTACGGCCCGCTTCGTCCTAGACCCAGCCGCGGTCCTTGCAGGCGCGCGCCACGCGGTCGACCGCGATGAGGAAGCACGCGGTCCGGCCGTAGAGGCCGCGCTTCTTCGCGAGCGCCGCGACCGCCTCGTAGGCGGAGGTCATCTTCCGGTCGAGTCGGGCGAGGACGTCGTCCTTCTCCCAGAAGAAGTTCATGTTGCACTGGACCTGCTCGAAGTAGGAGCACGTGACGCCGCCCGCGTTCGCGAGCACGTCCGGGATCATCGTGATGCCGCGCTCCTCGATGATCTTGTCCGCCTCCGGCGTCGTCGGGCCGTTGGCGCCCTCGGCGATGACCTTGACCTTCGCGCTGATCTCTCCGGCGTTCTCGCCGGTGATCTGGTTCTCGAGGGCCGCGGGGATGAGGATGTCCACGTCCTGCGTGATCCAGGCGTCGCCCGGCAGAACCTCGACGCCGAGTTCCTTCGCCTTGGCCTTGTCGATCCCGCCGAAGCGGT
>JBDLIY010000279.1:0-5673 GCA_039714635.1 Planctomycetota bacterium | reverse complement strand
GTCGTCAAAGTGACCCTGTGCTGCGTCCCGGACCGCCCCGGCATGGCGGCCGGCATCTTCAGCGCGCTCGGGGAGAAGGGCATCAACGTCGAGTTGATCGCGGCCGCGGCGATCGGCGACGGGCGGAGCGACGTTTCGTTCGTCGTCATCCAGTCGGACCTGGACCGGACCCTCGAGCAGGCCGAAGTCATGCGCCAGGAGTTCGGGGCGGACGGTGTCAGCCACGACCCCAACGTCGCGGTCGTCGCCCTGCACGTGGCGGAACTGGTGCAGACCCCGGGCACGGCGGGGCGGATGTTCGCCTCCCTGTCCGGCCACGGCATCAACATCGACATGATCTCGACGTCGATGGCCTCCATCACGTGCGTGATCGCGGAGAACCGGGTCGAGGACGCGGTGCGGGCGCTGGAAGAAGAATTCTCCTAGGAATCCGGCTTCGCCGGATTCCTAGATGAAAAAAAGGCCTCGTGGTTGGACGCCCTGCGGCTGGGGTTTGGCCGCGTATTCGCGAACTGGGCGGGCGATCGAAAGACCTGTGAAAGACCTATAGGAGACCGGCCTGGCGGCCGGTCTCTTCAGGTGGATAGCGTTTGGGCGATTCGGTACGTTGCCCAGGCGGCCGCGTAGGCCAGGACCGTCAGGTACGTGAAGGCGAAGATCGCCCAGCGCCACGAGTTCGTCTCCCGCTTGATCGTGGCCACCGTCGCGCCGCACTGGCAGCAGAGCGCGAAGAACACCATCAGACCGAGGGCCACCGGGAGCGTGAAGACGACGCGGCCGTCCGGCCACCGGGCGCCGCGGAGCTTGCCGACGAGACCCTCCTCCTCCTCGACGCCCTCCTCCCCCAGGTCGTAGACGATCCCCAGCGTCGAGACCACGACCTCCCGGGCGGGGAACGCCGCGATGACGCCCATCCCGATCCGCCAGTCCCAGCCGAGAGGACGGACGACGGGCTCGACGGCCCGGCCCATCCGCCCGAGGAAACTGGCGCGGAGCATCGCGCCCCGTTCCCGGTTGTCGATATCGGCGAGCCGCGTCTCGAGCTCCTCACCCTCCGCCGACCGCCGGGCGGCCGCCCGCTCCTCCTCGTGCGCCGCGAGAACCTCGCCGGAACGCGGGAAGTAGCCGAGGGCCCAGACGACGATCGACATCGCGAAGATGATCGTTCCCGCCTTGACCGTGAAGTCCTTCGACCGGTCGTAGACGCGCAGCCCGACGTTGCGCCAGGACGGGATGCGGTACGGAGGAAGCTCCATCACGAAGTCCGCCGCCGGGCCGCGGACCGCCGTCTTCCGCAGGACGACCGCGGCGATCACGGCCACGACGATCCCCATGAGGTACAGCAGGCCGAGGACGAGGCCCTGGAGCGGAACGAAACCGATCAGCAGCATCGAAGGCACGAAGGCGGCAATGAGGATCGCGTAGACAGGGAGGCGCGCCGAGCAGCTCATCAGCGGCGCCACGAGAATCGTCAGCAGACGGTCCCGACCGTCGGAGATCGTCCGCGTCGCCATGATGCCGGGCACCGCGCAGGCGAACGAGGAGAGCAGCGGGATGAAGCTGTGCCCGGAGAGGCCGCACAGGCGCAGCACCCGGTCCATGAGAAACGCGGCCCGGGAGAGATAGCCGCAGTCCTCGAGGATCGAGATGAACAGGAAGAGGATCGCGATCTGCGGCAGAAAGATCAGGACGCCGCCCAGTCCCGCGATCACTCCGTTCACGAGGAAGCTCTCCAGCATCCCGCCCTCGGCCGCGGTGCCGGCGAACCAGCCGGCGACCATGGTGCCGAGGACGCTGAACAGTCCGTCGATCAGGTCCATGAACGGGGACGCCCACTCGAAGATCGAGATGAAGACGACCGCCATCACGATGACGAACGCCGCCGTGCCGAACACCGGCTGCGTCAGGAACCGGTCGATCCGGTCCGTCATCGCGCGCCGCGGCGGTCCGACCTCGACGTGCTCCTCCATCGCCCGGCCGATCCACTCGTGACGCATCTCCGCCTCGAGGACGGCCGGGGTGCTGCCCGTCTCCTCGCGGACGCGATTGCGGACGCCGTTCAGTTCGCGGACGACCTCCTCGCCGTACTTCGTCGCGAGCGTCTCCTGAACCGCGCCGCCCATGTCGATGAGCGCACGGCGAAGGTAGTAGGGACGAGCGGGGTACTTCGCGCCGAGGCTGTCGGCCTCGCGGGCGAGGACCTCGGGCCAATCCCAGCGGAGCTTCGGCGCCTCCTCGCCCAGGTTCTCCTCGATGGCGCGGCGGAGCGCGTCGACGCCCTCCCGCCGGAAACCCACGGTCGGGACGACCGGCACGCCCAGGGACCGGCCGAGCCCCTCGACGTCGATCCGGACGCCGGACTTCTCCGCCAGGTCCACCATGTTGAGGGCGACGATGACCGGGACCCCGGTCTCCATCACCTGCGTGACGAGGTAGAGGTTGCGGCGGAGGTTCTCGGCGTCGATCACGACGACCGCGAGGTCCGGCGGGACCTCCCCCTCCAGGTCCCCGAGGAGCACGCGAGCCGCCACCATCTCGTCCGGGCTCCAGGCGGCGAGGCTGTACGTGCCGGGCAGGTCGATCACCTCGACGTACTTCGACAGGTTGCCGACCTTCTTCTCGACGGTCACGCCGGGATAGTTGCCCACACGCTGGGCGAGCCCCGTCAGCGCGTTGAAGAGGGACGTCTTCCCCGTATTGGGGTTGCCGATCATGGCGACGCGCCGGTTGGTCACGGGATCAGGACTTCCGGTCGAAGTCGAGGACCGGGATCGAACTCTGGAGGCGGGACGGGGAGCGGCGGGGACCGCAGCCGTCACAGATCCCGGAGCGCTTCCTCGTGAATCGCCGGGCGAGCCAGAGGACGCTCAGCAGCACCGCGCCGGCGACGATGAGATGCTCCCACCACATGGAGTTCAGCCGATCCGCTCGACGATGACCTTCTCGGCCACGCCGCGCCCGAGGGCGAGCCGGCCGGGGCCGATGCGGATGATGACGGGCCCGCTGCCATTCCCACGGAGCTTCTCGATCTCCGTCCCCGGGAACAGCCCCATGTCGGAGAGCCGCGCGGTCACACGGTGGCCGCCGTCCACGGCCGAGACGTGCACGACCTCGCCCACGGGAAGTTCCGTCAGTCGACAGGTTTTCTCCCGTTTCGCGCTCATGCCCCTCTCCTTCCGGAACCTGGCGACGGCCCGGCCCGCGATGGCCCTGCCTGCGATGGCCCTGCCTGCGATGGTCAGAATCATCTCAGTCCTCCAGCAGCAGCCGGAACCTCGAGAGATGCTCCGACTCCAGCGCGACCTGGGCCCGGGCGAACTCCTCCATCGGGACGTCGCCGGACGCGCTTTCCATCAGGTCCCGGTACGCCTCCATGGCGGCCTGCTCGAACTCGACGGCCGTCCGGATCGCATCGGCGCCGGTCGACATCTCCCCCGGCAGCTGGATGCGGATGTCGAGGGACGGCACGCCGCCGATCTCGAGGATCTTCTCCGCCACCACCCGGGCGTGCACCATCGTCTCCTCCATCCCTTCGAGGAGGGGCTTCTGGAGCGTGATCCGGTCGATCCCCTTGATGGTGACCGCGAGGTGGAGATAGCGAAGGGCCGCCTCCACCTCCTCGGCGAAGATCTCGTTCAGTGCCTGGATCGTCTCTTCGTTCGCCATCAGCTCTTCTTCCCGCTCTTCTTGCGGGCCTTCCTGCGGGCCTTCTTGCGGCTGGCGTCCTTCTCTTCGCACACCCCGTTCTCTTCCGTGAACTCACGGAAGGCCGAGAAGAACGAGTCCACCTCGTTCGCGCCGCTGTCGACGAAGTCCAGGAGACGCTGCGCCCGGCATGCCGTGTCCGGGCTGATCACGTGCTCGACCTGGCACGTGTCCAACTCGGCCTGCGCCTCTTCCACGCGGAGGATCCTCGTGAACAGGTCCTTCATCACGGCCTTCTTCGCCCGGATGGAGTCCGTGATCGCCCGTCCCTCGTCGGACAGCCCGAGGAACCGCCGGTCGTCGTCCGTGACCAGCCCCTTCTGCTTCAATCCCTTGAGGGTGATGGACGCGCTCCCCCGGGTGATCCCCAGGCGGCGGGCGACATCGGAGACCCGGGCGTAGCCGTACTCCTCGAGCAACTCCGCAATCGCCACCAGGTGGTGAGCGACCGCGTGAGTGACCGGCTCGTGATCGAATCGACTCTTCGTTGCCACGCCAACAGTTTCCGGAATAGACCAAACGAATGTTTGAAGAATATAACTCCGGCCGGGCAGGTCAAGTTCGGCGGGGGCGATTCCGGCCGGAATGATGCGTGTCCCGCCGGCCCGGACGACCTAAATTGGACACTCCCGAGGACCGGAGAAACCGCCATGACCGACACTCCCGTTCCGTTCGACCGCGCCATCGTCGGAGAGGTCATCGCCGAGCACGGCATCTCGGTGGGCACCGCCTCGATCCGCGAGGTGAACCGGGTGATCAACGCGATCGAGGAGCGCCTCGGCGCGAAGTTCATCCGCATGGAGTTCGGCATCCCCGGCCTGAAGCCGAGTTCACTGGCGATCGACGCGGAGATCGAAGCGCTGCGGGAAAAAGAACTGGGAGGCGTCTACTCCCCCTTCGATGGCATTCCTGCGCTCAAGGAGGCGGCTGCGGAGTTCGTCCGGGCGTTCGTCGGCCTCGACGTGCCGCCGACCTGCTGCGTCCCCACCGTCGGCGCGATGCAGGGCTGCTTCATCAGCATGGGGATCGCCGGCTACCGCTTCGCCGACCGCGATTCGATCCTCTTCCTCGACCCCGGCTTCCCGGTGAACAAGCTCCAGTGCCGCGTCTGGGGCCTCAAGCGGGAGTCGATCGACTTCTACGACCTCCGCGGGAACGCCCTGATCGACGCCATGGAGGAGAAGTTCGCGACGGAAAAGATCGGCGGGCTGATCTACAGCAACCCGAACAACCCGACCTGGGTCTGCTTCAAGGACGAGGAACTCGAGGGGATCGGGAAGCTCTGCACGAAGTACGACGTCATCGCGATCGAGGACCTCGCCTACTTCGGCATGGACTTCCGGGAAGAGTACGGCGTCCCCTTCGAGCCGCCCTACCAGCCGTCGGTGGCGAACCACACCGACCAGTACATCCTCGTGATCTCCTCCAGCAAGATCTTCTCCTACGCCGGCCAGCGCGTGGCGATCTCCGTCGTCTCGCCGAAACTCATGGAGACGAAGGCCCCGGACCTCGAGCCGCGCTTCGGCACCGACCTGCTCGGTCACGCGTTCGTGCACGGCGGGATGTACACGACGACCGCCGGCGTTCCGGTCGGCCCCCAGCACGGCCTGACCGCCCTGCTCACGGCCGCCGTGAACCAGGACCCGCGCTTCACGGAGCCGGTCCGGGAGTACGCCCTGCGAGCCCGGGAGATGAAGGCCGCCTTCCTCGAGAACGGCTTCTCGCTGGTCTACGACAACGACCTCGGCGAGCCCCTCGCCGACGGCTTCTACTTCACCGTCGCGTACCCGGGGATGCACGGCACGACACTGCTCGAGGAGTTGATCCACTACGGCGTCTCGGCGATCGGCCTCAACACGACCGGCAGCACGCGCGAGGAGGGGATCCGGGCCTGCGTGTCGCTCACACCGCGGGAGATGATCCCCGAGTTGCGCCGTCGCCTGGAGGCGTTCCGGCGCGATCACGCCT
>JBDLIY010000278.1:0-5676 GCA_039714635.1 Planctomycetota bacterium | reverse complement strand
GAAGGTCGCCGACTTCGGCCTGGCCAAGATCTACGACCCGGGCGACGCGGCCAGCACGATCATCGGCACCCCCTACTTCATGCCGCCGGAGCAGTTCGAAGGCAAGGTGCGCGACGGGCGCACCGACATCTACGCCCTCGGCGTGACCCTGTACTACATGCTCACGCTGAAGCGCCCCTTCGACGGCAAGACGCCGGCCGAGGTCCTTCTCAACATCGTGAAGAAGGACCCGGTGCACCCCCGGGAGCACAACCCGGACATCAGCGACGCGCTCTGGAAGATCATCCGGAAGATGATCTGCCGGAACGTGGACGAGCGCTACTCGACCTGCGAGGAACTGCTCCGGGACATCCGGGTCTACCAGGAGGGCGAGAGCACCGAGGAGAAGGTCTTTTGCCCGAAGTGCGGCATCGGCAACCCGTTTTCCGCCGAGCACTGCATGGAATGCGACACGTCCCTGCTGGAGCCGTGCCCGGTCTGCGGAAAACCGGACTTCGTCGATGCGAAGTTCTGCGGGTCATGCGGCGCCAATCTCGGCCGGGAGCGGGAGGTCGTCACGCTCCTCGGCGAGGCCGAGTCCCACGTGGTGGCGGGACGCATCGAGAGCGCGATCGAGACCTACGAGTCCGCCCGGGAGATCTCGGAGCAGAACTCGAAGGTCATCGAGGGCCTCGACGTCGCGCAGAAGATCCTGACCGAGCGCGACGAGACCGTCGCGGAAGTCCGTCAGCTCCTGGAGGGTGGCGACTCCGTGGCCGCCCACGAGGCGGCCGAGAAAGCCATGGAGCGCTTCCCCGGTCACGAGCCGCTGGGGGAACTCCTGGCGCAGGCCCGGGACTCTGCCCGCAATGAGCGGATCGCCGCGGCCCTCGACGAGGCTCGCGCCCGGCTCGAGGCCGGGGAGTTCTTCGAAGCCGGTGCCGCCGCGAGGCGCGCGCTGGAGATCGACCCCGAGTCCGACGACGGGCAGGCGCTGCTGGAGATGGCCGAGAAGACCGAAGCCGAGTTCTCCGAGGCGCGGGAGCGGGCGGCGGCCCTCGAAGAGGACGGCCTCCTCTCGGACGCGATGGATTGCTGGAAGACGGTGGCGAAGATCGCGCCCGGAGACGCGGCGGCCACGGAAGCGATGGAGCGGCTGCGGGGCACGGTCGATCAGGTGGACGCGCTGCGCACCGCCGGTGAAGAAGCCCTCGCCGCGAACGACCTCGTCGCGGCGCGGTCGAACCTCGAGGCGGCGGCGGCCCTGCTCCCCTCCGATGCCGGAGTTCTCACCGCGCTCGACTCCCTCCGCGAGGCCGAGCAGTCCGGCCGCGATTCCCTGATAGCTGGCATCGAGAAGCTGATCTCCGGTCAGTACGAGGAGTGCCGTTCGGCTCTGGAGGATATCGAGAGTCAACGCCCCGGCGACGAGACGGTGGTCGCCGCCCTCGCCCAGGCCGAGGCGCTCCAGGCGGCGGCGGACGCGCTCCTTTCACAGGGTCGGGCGCTGGTCGAGGCGGGACGCCCGGAGGTGGCTTCGGTCTTCCTGCGCGCGGCGGAGCGGGTTTCGCCGCTCGATGGCCGGGCGGAGCAGGTCCTCGGGGAACTGAAGGCGTCGAAGAAGGAGCACACGCAGGCGCTGGAGGCGGTCCGCGAGCTCATCTCGAGCGAGGACTGGGCGGGCGCCGCGGACCAGGTCGACGCCCTCGGGGGCGTGGCCTCGCCGCAGGCGGAGGTCGCGCAACTCGCGCGCGAGGTCGCGGACGGGATGAGGGAGTCCCGTCGCCGGGGACGCGACGAGCAGCAGGACTCACTCCGGCAGTCGCTGGAGACGGCCCGGGAACTCCTCGGCGCCGATCGACCCGAAGCCGCGCTGGCCGCGTGCCAGAAGGCGCTGCGGATCGACCGGAGCCATGCGGAAGCCCGGGAACTCAAGTCGGAAATCGACGCGGCCCTCGTGGCCGAAACGGCCGGCGAACCGCCGGCGGGCACGCCCGAAGCGGGAGCCTTCCCCGTGGGCGAAGAAGGGGCCTGAGCCGGGCGAGCTTCTCGCCACCGGCCCCCGGGAGGAAGAGGATGAAGACGGTGTTCGTAGTGATTCCCCTGCTCGTTCTGGTGACCTTCGCCGGCGCCGCGGACGAACCGGCTCCGGCCGGGCCCGAGGCGGAGAAGACGGCCCCGGACGCGAAAGCGCCGGAGAAGACGGCGCCGGAGATCAAGGCCAAGGGCACGTTCCTTCCGGTCGACGCCGTGGCCGTGATCCCGAAGCCCGAAGGCTGGCGCGGCCGCTACATCGTGGAGTTCGCCGTCGAGCCGGGCACCCTCGTCAAGGAGGGGGACGTCGTCCTGCGGTTCGACGCGCGCGCGATCACCGAGGCGGTGGAAGAGGGCCGCATCGAGATCGCCCATGCGAAGCGGGAGTTCGAGATGGGCCTCCGGCGCGCCGAATTCTCCGCGGCCGCGGCGGACCGGGACATGGCGCGCAAGGAGCGCGAGTACGCTCACGCCCTGCGGCGCAAGCAGGACTGGATCGACTGGGACAAGCCGCGCGAGGCCGCCCGGGCCGCGCTCGACCGCAGAAGCCAGGACTACACCGTGAAGAACGCGGAGGAGGAACTCGCCCAGCTCGAGAAGATGTACGAGGAGGATGAGCTGGTCGACGACACCGAGGAGATCGTCCTCGAGCGCTCCCGCTGGAACCTGGAGCGCCGCCGCAAGTACCGCGACTGGTGGGTCGAGGCGCGGGAGCGGACGGAGAAGGTGACGTTCCCCCGCCGCGACGACGATCGCGAATTCGACCTCGCGAATCGAAAGGCGTCCATCGAGAAGTCCCGCGAGGAGTACGAGATGGGCAAGGTCTCCCGCGAGATCTCGCTCGAGCGGACGAAGCGCGCCTGGGCGAAGCGCCAGCGCGACCACGAGCGGCTCGAGTACGCCCTCACCACGATGGAGATCAAGGCGCCCTGCGACGGCATTCTCCTCCACGGCCCGATCGAGGGCGCGCTGTCCCGCGCCTTCCAGCCCGGGGCCCAGGTGAACGCCATGGCCGCGGTCGTGTCGATCGCTACGCCCGGCGACCTGCTCGTCAGTCTCTCGGTCCCCGCGAAGGAGATCCTGAGGGTCAAGACGGGCCTGGCCGTCCGGATCCAGCCGGAGGCGGTCGGGGCGGTCAAGATCGAGACGACGATCACCTACGTCTCCGCGCTGCCGAAGGGCGGGAAGCTCGTCGTCCGTTGCGCGCTGCCCGAGGGCACGCCGGCCGCGATGCTCGGCACGTCCGCCGCGGTCCGGATCCTTCTCCCGGAGAAGGCGGAGTGAGACGCGTCGCGGTCCTTGTCGCCTTCGCCGGACTCCTCGGCGCCTGCGGCCCGGCGGATCCCCCGCCGGAGCCCACGGCCGTCGAGGAGGCGCACGAGGCCATCCGGACCGGCGTGGAGTTCCTGCTGACGACGCAGAACACGGACGGCTCCTTCGGGTACAGCTCCCAGCGGAGCCCCTTCAAGATCTACGCGCCCGTGCCCGGGGCGCACCGCTCCTTCAGGGCGGCTTCCACGGCGCTCTGCCTGATGGCGCTCCAGGCGGTCCGCTCGGAAGACCCCCGGGTCCTCGAGGCCCGCCAGAAGGGAATCGCCTGGCTGATCGAACACGGCGTCGTCAAGCGGAGCCACGGCCGCGAACTGTACATCTGCTGGGCCCACGGCTACGGCCTGAAGTGCCTCGCGCGCTACCTGAAGGATCCCGTGCCGGGGATGGACGAGGCGGCGGCGCGCCGTACGGCCGAGCGCATGGTCCGGTCGCTGACCACGTTCCAGACGCTCGATGGCGGCTGGGGCTACCTGCATGGAGGCGTGGCGACGCGGCGTCCTTCCGGGACCTCGATGCCCTTCGCCTCCGCGACGGTCCTCTTCGGGCTCCGGGAGATCCGCGACGCCGGCGTGGCGGTGCCGGAGCCGGTGATCGTGAAGGCGCTCGCGCACCTGAAGCGCTGTCTGACGCCGGAGGGCACGTTCGTTTACAGCTCGAGCCACCGGTACTACCCGCAGGGCCGGATCAACCGGCCGCAGGGCTCGCTCACGCGGAATCCGGGCTGCCACCTCGCGCGGCATCTGCTCAACGGGGAGAGCAGCCTGGCGGATATCGAGCGCTCGATCCGCCGCCTGCTCGACAAACGGGCGTTCGCACGGATGGCGCTGCACCGGCCGATCCCCCACGAGAGCTGGTTCGCGGTGTCCGGCTACTTCTACCTGTACGGCTACTACTACGCGGCGGAGTGTTGTCGCCGGCTGTCGCCGGAGTTCGTTTCGGAGGTGCGCGACGGCCTGATCGGCGAAGTGCTCGTGACGCGCCACCCGGACGGCTCGTTCTGGGACTATCCGCTCTACGGCTATCACAAACCGTATGGCACGGGTTACGCCCTGCTGTCCCTGTGTTACCTGGCCGGGAGTCCCTGGGGAGAGTCGGCCGGCCATCGAGGGCAGCCGTGAATTGAAACACCCTTTAAACGTCCTTCATCAATTGACGCTATCCCTTGCGGCATGGCGGTGAAGAGCATGGCAACCGGACGCGAGACGATCCTCGTCGTGGAAGACGAGGAGGACATCCTCGAGGTCATCCGATACAACCTCGCCCGCGAGGGCTATCGCGTGCATGGAGTGCGCAACGGCGAGGAGGGGCTGGACCGCATCCGGCGGGAGAACCCGAACCTCGTGTTGCTGGACCTGATGCTGCCGGGAGTGGATGGCCTCGAGATCTGCCGGCGCATCAAGAAGGACCCGGTCACCCGGATGATCCCGGTCGTGATGGTGACGGCGAAGGGCGAGGAATCGGACGTGGTGCTCGGCCTCGGCATGGGCGCCGACGACTACGTCGTGAAGCCCTTCAGCCCGCGGGAACTCGTCGCCCGCGTGAAGGCCGTCCTCCGGCGCGGTCCCCTGCTCGAGGACCGCGCGGCGGGCGAGCGGATCGAGCGCGGCGCGCTCGTCGTCGACATCGGTCGCCACGAGGCCCGGGTCGACGGCGAGCCGATCACGGTGACGGCGACGGAGATGCGCCTCCTTCACTTCCTGGCTGCGCACCCGGGCCGGGTCTTCACGCGGGACCACCTCCTCTCCCGGGTCATCGGAGAGCACGCGGTGGTCATCGACCGGAACATCGACGTCCACATCGGTTCGATCCGGAAGAAACTCGGCGATCATCGCGACCTGATCTCCACCGTGCGGGGCGTCGGCTACCGCTTCAGGGAGTAGCTTGTCGGACGAGGCGACTCACGTCGCCGTGTCCGTTGCGTTTGCCGACCGTTTGGGTCAAGGTGCGATCAACATGTTCCGCTCCCCCATCTTCTGGAAGCTGACCACGGCCTTCGTCTGCATCATCGCCGTCACGTTCGTTGCCGTGTGGTTCGTGGCGCTGCCCCGGGTCGAGGAACACGCCGTCGCCCAGGTCGCACGGTCCCTGGAAAGCCAGGCGCGGCTCCTCTCGGGGCTCGCCGCCGAAGTCCTCGCCGGGTCGCGGGAAGAAGACCGCTTCGGTGCCATGGCCGAGGCGACCGGCACCCGCATCACGGTGATCGACCTCGAGGGGATCGTGCTCATCGACACGAGCGAGGATCCCGCGGTCATGGAGAACCACGCCAGCCGTCCGGAGATCCACCTGGCGCGCGAGACCGGTGAGGCGTCGAATTCCGTCCGGCAGAGCCGC
>JBDLIY010000277.1:0-5687 GCA_039714635.1 Planctomycetota bacterium | reverse complement strand
GCGCTTCCAGTTCCTGTTGGGCGGCTGTGTACAAACGCGCGTTGACTAATGATTGCCCAGCGGCGGCGGCGGCGTTTTGCGCCAAAGAATTTTCCCTCGACAGTGCGGCCGACAAGTGGCGGGAGGTTTTCGCCGCGGTGACGGCGCCCGACTCGACGAGACTCCGGGCCCGGCCGGCGAGACCGGCGTCGTAGCCGCGGGCCGCCAGGCAGGCGACGATCCGCTCCATCGCCTCGACCTCCGCGCCCTCCTGCAGCGCGAGGTCGACGAAGGCCGACGCGGCGGAGGCGTTCCCCGGGGCCTTCCGGATCAGCGACGCCAGGACCGCGTGGGCCTCCTCGCGTTTGCCGCCCGCCGCGAGCGCCCGGGCGTGGACGAGGTTCGCCCGGATCGAGTCGATCCGGATCAGGAAGGCGCGCTGGGCCCAGAACGCGGCGTCCTCCGCGTCCCGACGTTCGAGCGCCACGACGGCCATGGCGAGGTTCGCGTGGAAGTGCGACGGGTCCAGGTCCACCGCCTGCCGGAAGAGTTCGCGCTGGATCTCCCGATCGGGAATCGTCCGGGCGTAGAGGTAGAGGAGGTCCGGATCGTCGGGAGCGGCCTCCCATGTCGCGCGGGCCTCTTCGTGGACCTGCCAGGCTTCTCCCGAGGCGATCCGGAGCATCTGCCGATAGCGGGCCGCGTCGACCGAACCCGGGTACTCCGCCGCGAAGCTCTCCACCAGGTTCGCCGTGTCGGGCGGAGCGGCCTCGACCCTCGCGACCCAGACGGCCTCGTCCGCAGGCAGCGGGTTCGGGCTGGGCCCCGGCAGGGATCGACAGCCGGCGACGACCAGGAGGATGGCCAGGGCGATTCTCATGGAGGAGAGTCTACGGCGCGCCACACCGGAAGACTCAGAACCGGCGCAGCACTCCCCTCACGATTCCGCGCACCGTCAGGTCATCCGTGAAGATCGGCTTCAACCGCGGGTTGCTCGGCTGGAGGCGGAAGCGGCCCTTCGCGCTCCCGGACTCGCGATACATCCTCTTCAGCGTCGCGTGGCCGTCCGGCAGGACCGCCACCACCGTCTCGCCGTCCCGCGCCGTGTCCCGCGGCTCCACCAGCACCAGGTCGCCGTCCGCGATGTGATCGCCGATCATCGAATCGCCGCGCACGCGGAGCAGGTAGTAGCCCTCCCCGGACGGGAAGAAGTCCGCCGGGTCGAAGGCTTCGCGGTCCTCGATCGCCTCGATCGGGGCGCCGGCGGCGATCTTCCCCAGGATCGGGACGGCGCGGCCCTCGGGGGCGTAATCCGGATCCAGGACCTCGATCGAACGGGAGAGCAGCGGCTTCGTGCGCACCGCGCCCTTGTCCTCGAGCGCCTTCACGTGCTGGAACGCCGTCACGCGCGTCACGCCGAGGTGATTGCCGATCTCCTCGAGGGTCGGGCTGATGCCGTGCTCCACCTGGTAATCGGCGATGAACTCCATCACCGTGATCTGCTTCTTCGTGTACCCCAGCATGCTCTCTCCCGGCGCGAACGGACAACGAACGAACGAAACTCTAACAGGAATCGCAGGCCGCCGGAAGCATGTTTTTCCTCCCGCCCGGATTCCCCGCCGATCCCGTGCGGGCGTGCGTCACAATGTCTGTCTTCTCTGCGAATTCGGGAGACTTTCCATGGACTACCAGCAGGTTCTTCAGCGACTCGGAATCGGGGAGCGGAACTCCGGCGTCTTCTGCGGCGAGTGGATCGACCGCGAAGACGCGGACACGCTCGCCTCCGTGTCCCCCATCGACGGGACGGTGCTCGCCCACGTGACGATGGCGACGGAGGAGGACGTCGAGAAGACGCTCCAGGTCTCCGAGGAGGCGTTCCGGGAGTGGCGCATGGTTCCGGCCCCGAAGCGCGGCCTCGTGGTGCGTGACATCGGCGAGGCCATGCGCGAGCACCTCGACGACCTCGGCGCGCTCGTCACCATGGAGATGGGCAAGATCCGGCCCGAGGGAATCGGCGAGGTGCAGGAGGTCATCGACATGGCCGACTTCGCCGTCGGCCTCTCGCGGCAACTCTACGGTTCCACGATGCAGTCGGAACGGCCCCACCACCGGATGTACGACCACTGGCAGCCGCTCGGAACGATCGGCATCATCACGGCGTTCAACTTCCCGATCGCGGTGTGGGGCTGGAACGCCTGCCTGGCGGCGATCTGCGGCGACTCCATGATCTGGAAGCCGTCCTCCAAGACGCCGCTGACCGCGGTGGCGACGACGAAGATCGCCGAGAAGGTCCTCAACGACCACGGCTGCCCGGGCATCATGAACCTGCTCGTCGGCCGCGGCTCCGTCGTCGGCGAGAAGATGATCAACGACCGCCGCATCCCGCTGATCTCGGCCACCGGCTCCTGCAAGATGGGCCGCCGGATCGGCCAGGCGGTGGCCGGAAGGCTCGGTCGTTCGCTGCTCGAACTCGGCGGCAACAACGCCGTCATCGTGCTGGACGACGCCGATATCGAGATGGCGATGCGCGCCGTGCTCTTCGGCGCCGTGGGCACCGCCGGCCAGCGCTGCACCTCGACCCGCCGCCTCCTCCTTCAGAAGGGGATCGCCGGCGAGATGATCGAGCGTCTGCTCGCCGCCTACGCGAAGGTCACGATCGGGGACCCGCTCGCGGACACGACGCTCATGGGCCCGCTCGTCGATGAGTCCGCGGTGAAGGAGTACACGGACGCGATCGCGACGATCAAGGAGCAGGGCGGCGAGATCCTCACCGGTGGCGATGTCATCGAAGACAAGGGTTCCTGCTACGTGCTGCCGACGATCGTCAAGGCGACGCGCGACCTTCCGCTCATGCAGGACGAGGTCTTCGCGCCGATCCTCTACGCGGTCGAGGTCGAGGACGTCGAGGATGCGATCGACGTCCACAACGACGTGGACCAGGGCCTGTCTTCCTCGATCTTCACGATGAACATGCGCTCCGCGGAGACGTTCCTCTCCGCCCGCGGATCGGACTGCGGGATCGCGAACGTGAACATCGGGACGAGTGGCGCGGAGATCGGCGGCGCGTTCGGCGGCGAGAAGGACACCGGCGGCGGCCGCGAGGCCGGCTCCGACTCCTGGAAGCAGTACATGCGCCAGCAGACGTCCACGATCAACTGGGGCGCCGACCTTCCGCTCGCGCAGGGCATCGAGTTCGGTTAAACCCGGGACATGGTCGACCAGCGCTTTCCCCGTGAGGCCCGCGTGCTCCGGCGTCCGGAGTTCGACGCGGTCTTCGGGGAAGGCCGGTCCCGGGCCGACGACGCGATCATCGTCTACGCGCGGCCGCGGCCCGGGGGCGGCGGCCCCCGCCTCGGTCTCGTCGTCGGCCGGAAGTTCGGCAACGCCGTGTTCCGCAACGCCTGGAAGCGCCGCTTCCGGGAGGCGTTTCGCCGGCGGCGTGGCGATCTGCCCGACGCTCACGACTTCGTGGTGCTTCCCCGCGGGCCCGGCATCACGCCGTCCGCGGCGGAGGCGGAGCAACACCTCGTGAAGCTCGCCCGCGACGCGGCGAAGTTCTACGCGAAACGTGGGGCGAAACGTGGGGCGAAGGAGCGCCGCGCGCGATGAGGTGGCTCGGGAAGTTGCTCGTCTTCCCCCTCGTCCTCCTGATCCGTCTCTACCAGGTGACGATCAGCCCGCTGCTGCCCCCCTCGTGCCGCTACACGCCGTCCTGCTCGCAGTACGCGGTGGAGGCGCTTTCGGAGTGGGGCCCGATCCACGGCGGCTGGCTGGCGCTGCGGCGGATCCTGCGCTGCCATCCCTGGGGCGGCCACGGCCCGGATCCGGTCCCGCCGAGGGACGCCGCGGACGAGGCTACGACCGGCGACGGATCCGGAACGAGCGCCTGAACCAGGCGATCAGGAGAAGCATGAGCCCCAGGCCGCCGGGGGCCCAGGCGACCATCGAGAGCAGCGCGACCAGGATGCGGGCGTTCTCGAGGACGTCGTGATCCCACACGGTCTGGAGGCGTGCCGTCGCCCCCGGCAACCCCCGGATGACGCGCACCGTGAAGACGTGCTCCTCGTCCCGGACCGCATCGAACCTTCCGAGCCAGACGATCCCCATCCCCGGCTCGCCCGTGTGCCATCGGTGAGGGGCGCCGTCCGCCCGTGCCAGGACTTCGCCGCCGGCAGCGGCGGACCACTCGACCTCGATCGGACACGGCTCACCCGCCGGACCCGGCAGCCCGGCCTCGAATTCCACGAAGAGGACATGGGGAAGACCCGCGCTCGGCGTGAAGCGCGCGGTCGAGTGCGCTCCGGGGGCCACGTCGAAGGCGACGTCGAGTTCCCGCTCGGGGCGTTCATGGAGATCCGCGATCCACCAGTTCGTCCAGGCGCACCAGAGCCAGATGACGAGGGCGGCGCAGAGAAGAAGGAAGCCCGCGACCGTGAGCAAAGACACGCGTCGCGGGCTTCTGGAGTTGCCGTCTGCCATGGAGGCTACCTGGGGTCAGGCTCCTCGGCGTCCTCCGGCTCCTTGTCCGTCAGGCCCTTCGCCTCGACGGAGTAGAGCTCGACGATCTTGTCCCACTCGAAGAACGCGCGAAGCGTCTGCTTGCGGTTCTGGTTGGCCAGCTCCGTCCGGATCTTGTTCCCCTCGACGTCCGGCATCTCCTCCGGGCCGGGCACGCGGTGGGAGTCCACCCACACGATGAACGCGCCGTCCGTCTCGCGGTCGATGAGGATCTGCGGCACGAAGGCGCCGGCCTGCGCGCTGCCGATCAGGGAAATGTTCCGGGGCAGCCCGGTCGCGAAACTGCGGCCGTTCAGGAGGAACCACTTGTAGCCGTCGAAGCGGCGCTGCTTCAGTTCCTCCTCGGACAGTTCCTCATCCTCGCCGGGCTCCTCCGGCTTCGCCATCGGGGTGTCGTTGCCGATGCCCTCGAGGGAGAACACGCGGTAGCCCTTCTCCTCCGCGGCCGCCCGGAACGCCTGGCCGCCGGCCGTCACCGCCTCCATGACCTTCTGGAGCTTCGCGGTCGCCTCCTCCTCGGCCTTCGACTGCCGCAGCAGCAGGCGCACGACCTCGTCGACCGTGTAGGAGTCCTTCTTCTCGACACCACCGTCCGGGAAGGCGATCGCGAGCGCCTCGGCCAGCGTGGCGTCCTCGAGCACCGCGTACTCGATGCGCGCCATGACCGGGAGCGTGTTCTTGAGGAGCTTCTCCTCCACCGGCGCATCGAGCTCGGGGGTGTGCTCAGCGACCACCGAGCTCACCTTCCAGATCGCGTAGCCGCGCTTGTCCTCGCGGCCGATCTCCACGACCTCGTCGGCGTAGGGGGCGCCCTCCTCGATCCGGTTCAGGGCCTCGCGCAGCCGCTGACCGCCGACCGGCTCGTTCGAGAGGACCTCGTACTGGTCGAGCCCCTTCTCCGTGACGAAGTGCGGGAGCCCCCACTCCGCCGCGATCGACGGAAAGCCCTTCTTCTTGATCCGCTCGTCCTTGAGGAGGCGCTCGAGGAGCTTCTTCAGGAAGAGCTCCCGCTCCACCTGCGCCTGGAAGTACGTCTTGTACTTCTGCTCCGGCGTCATTTCCGCCGTCGGGTCGACGAACGAGTCCGGCGCGGGCAGGTCGAGCTCCGGCTCGACGGCGGGCTCATCGGTCTCCGGCGTCTCCGCCTCGTCGGCCGGCTTCTCCGCGTCCGCGGGGGCCTCGCCTTCGCC
>JBDLIY010000276.1:0-5689 GCA_039714635.1 Planctomycetota bacterium | reverse complement strand
GCGCTTCCGGCTCGTCCGCCTCCTCGCCATCCACGCTGTCCGGGGTGGCCACCGCCCCGCCCGAGACCTTGAACCGGTAGATGGCGAGCATCGACGTCTCCGTCCTGTCCCCGTCCATGAACTTGGCGGTGACGAGCTGGTCCCGCGGCTGCGTGGGGACCTGCGTCCACTTCGGGAGGATGTCGATCGCGAAGCCGTGCTTCTGGTCGATGTAGCGTCCGCCGGCCGCCCGCGCGGCGGGCGTTCCCGCGGCGAGGATCGCCGTGAAGATGACGAGGACAAGGACCGTGGCGGTCCGGCGTGTCGTTGGGTTCATGATGCTCTCTTCGGTGACTCGTCGGGCCCTGATTGAATCTCTTATACGGGCAACGGAGCTTCCGGTTGCCGTGATTCGCGCGAATCCCACCCGTTTGACCCCGGGCCCGATTGAGGTACATTCACCTTTCGGTACCGACCCCGCGGGCCCGAGGCCCGCCCTCTACCCATTTCAGGGAGGAACGCATGAGATCTCTTCTCGTGTTGACGGCGCTCCTCGCCCTCGTCACCCCGGCCTTCGCGGACGTCGATCTCGACAAGCTGCGGGCTTCGGTCATCCAGATCGACGTGACGACGCAGGGCGAGGACTACTGGGCGCCGTGGAATCCGCCGGCCCCGTACGGATCGGGCGGCAGCGGTTTCTACATCGGCGACAGGCGGCTGATGACGAACGCCCACGTCGTCACCGAGGCCAAGGTGATCCGCGTGAAGCGGCCCGACCGGCCGAAGAAGTACGAGGCGCGCATCATTCACATCGCCCACGACAGCGACCTGGCGATGATCACCGTGGACGACGAGACGTTCTTCGAGGGCATGGTTCCGCTCGAATTCGGCGGGATCCCGAAGCTCAAGTCGACGGTCACGGCGGTGGGCTACCCGATGGGCGGCCAGAAGCTCTCCATCACCTCCGGCGTGGTCTCCCGGATCGAACTGCACGGCTACGTGCACACCGGGGCCGACCGCCACCTGGCCATCCAGGTCGACGCGGCGATCAACCCCGGGAACAGCGGCGGCCCCGTGATGCAGGACAACCAGGTGGTCGGCGTCGCGTTCCAGACCCAGTTCTTCGCCCAGAACATCGGGTACATGATCCCGGTCACCGTGATCCGGCACTTCCTGAAGGACATCGAGGACGGGAACTACGACGGCTACCCGATGCTCGGCATCATCACGGGCGGCCTCGAGAACGACACCCTCCGCGAGTGGCTGAAGGTGCCGGAGGGGGAGACGGGTGTCGTCATCCTGAAGGCGCTGCCGAACTCCAGCCTCGACGGCAAGGTGGAAAAGCACGACGTGCTCCACGCGATCGACGAGTACAAGATCGAGAACGACGGGACGGTCAAGTTCGACGGCGAGTACCTGCAGCTGGCCTTCATCGTCCAGGAGAAGCACGTCGGGGAGAAGATGACCCTGAAGCTTCGCCGGGACGGGAAGCCGATGGAGCTCGAGGTCGAGCTGAAGAAGTGGGACATCCGGATGCCGGAAGGCACGGCCTACGGCGAGAAGCCGGAGTATCTCGTGCTCGGCGGCTACGTCTTCGTCCCGCTGACGAAGAACTTCGCCGACCGGTCCGGCTGGCGTTCCCGCCTCACGTACCTCATCTCCGAGATCTACAACACGCTCTGGGAGGAGTACGAGGGGATGGAGCAGCTGGTCGTCCTCTCCCGGGTCCTCCGCCACGACAGCAACCGCTACCGCACCTACGGCAACGCGATCGTGAGGACCGTGAACGGCAAGCGTCCGAAGGACTTCAAGGAGTTCGTGACGATGCTCGAGGGCGCGGACCGCGCCGTGATCGAGTTCGAGGGCGTGAACCCGCAGCCGCTGATCCTGGACAAGAAGAAGATCCAGGAGGTGCAGCAGGCCATCCTCGACCAGTACGGGATCAAGGTGGACCGGCACGTGAAGGAGGGCAAGTGATGAACGGCCGCAGACTGGCAATCGGCGTTGTCGCGGCGCTCCTCGTCGCGACCCTCGTCACCTCCATCACTCTCCCCGTCCGCGCCGAGGAGAACTCGGCTGAGAACGACGGGCCGGGCCTCGAGGCCCAGCTCCGCAAGGCCCTCGTGAAGGTGCACATCACCCGCCAGGGCTGGCAGCGATACAAGCCCTGGCAGAAGCTGAACCCGGTCAACACGTGGCAGCGTGGCGTCATGGTGCGCTCCGGCTACGTCATGACGCTCGCCCAGGGTCTGGCGGACCACGTGATGATCGAGGTCTCGGTCGCGAACAGCGCGCGCCGCTACCCGGCGTCGCTGAAGCACCTCGACTACGGCGCCAACCTCGCGCTCGTGAAGATCGATGACCTCGACCTCGCCGGGACGATGGAGCCGATCCCGATCGGCGAGGCGATGACGATCGACGGCAAGTTCGAGGCCTGGCAGATCGGCAGCAGCGACCTCGTCGAGCGGTACACCGGCCACGTCCAGAAGGTCGCGCCCGCCGGCAACCAGCTCCGTCTCACGGCGAAGACCAACCTCTCGGACAGCGGAAACGGCCAGGTGGTGATCCAGGATGACAAGCTCGTCGGCCTGGTCTACCGCGTGCAGTCGAGCCGCCAGGAGGCGACGATCATCGCCCAGGAGACGATCCAGCATTACCTGAAGGACTACGATTCCGGGAAGTACCGCGGGTTCGGCACCGGGCCGCTCTGGTACCTGCAGTTGCTCCGCGACGACTTCCGCGCCTACTTCCAGGTTCCGGAGGATGTCCACGGCGTCGCGATCTCCCGCGTGATCGAGGACCGCACCGGTCACGGCGCGCTCGAGGCCGGCGACGTGATCGCTACGCTCGGCGGCCACGCGCTGGACGACGAGGGGATGTTCCAGCACCCGATGCACGGCCGGCTGCACTTCACCTACCTGCTCTACGGCGTCCCGCACGCCGGGGAAGAGGTTCCGGCGAAGATCTACCGCAAGGGTGAGCCGATGGACGTGAAGGTCCCCGTCCGCGCCCGGCCGCTCGCGGAGAACCGCGTGCCCTGGGCCCTGTACGACCTGCGGCCGAAGTTCATGGTGGTCGGCGGGATGATCATTCTCGAGCTGACCCGGCAGCACCGCGGGGCGTTCGGGATCGCCGAGTACCAGAGCCGGAACGACTGGGACCCGCCGACGGACCGCAAGCGCATCGTGTTCCTCTCCGAGGTTCTGCCCGACAAGTCGAACAAGGGCCTGGACGACCTCGGCGGCGACGCGATCGCCACGGTCAACGGTGTGCGGATCACGGAGATCGCGGACGTGGCCAGGGCGCTGAAGGCCCCGGTCGACGGCTACCACGTCTTCGTGTTCGAGGGCGTCAACCGCCCGTACGTCATCAAGGCCGCCCAGTTGGAGGAGATCAACCGGCGGGTCGCCGAGACGTATCGCGTGACCGAGCTCCAGTACCTCGGCGAGGTCGAGGAGGAGCCGGCCGACGAGCCGGAGGAGGAGCCGGAGGAGGAGCCGGAGGACGACGGCGAGATGAAGTAGGAGCCCGGAGTCATCCGAACGGGGCGCGGCCGCGAGCCGCGCCCCGTTTTCGTTGGATGGTACTCATAGGCATCGGGCGTCGTAACACGCGTCCCCCCGGCATATTGCAGCCGTCGAGTGCGGATTTCGAATCCGCAGTCAGCGCCGGGTACTCACGTCGCCGCCACGAAGGGGAGCATCCGCGCGACGGAGCCCCGTCTCGGAACCGGGTGCTTCCGGAACGCTGTATCAGGGCTATCCAGCCACACAGAGTTCAGGCACCTCTACGCACTGCGCCCCGATGCCTTTCTGAACGGGTTTCCGTCGATCTGGCAATGGCCGTTCTGCCCGAGTCCGGTTTGTTCGTATGTCTCGGTGTCAAGCACCCTTCGGTGGTTGATGACGGCCGCGAGTTGGGCAGTGGCTCTGGCGCGATGCAGAGCACGCCCCGTTCCCGAAGCGCCACATCGGTGTCCCTACGTCCACCGCTCAGTCGTGCGCGTTCGGGACCGGTTCAGAATCCTCACCTTGGCTTGTCAGCAGATCGATCCCAAGACGAGAATGAACGAAGAACTGTTGCCAGGAGTGCCCCTGGTCGGGAGCCTGAACATGCGGCGGAGTGACATCGTCATACTCATCGTTGCCCTCGCCATTGCAGGAGTGATCGGTGCACTACTCTGGCTCATGACGGTCGGGGGTCTCCAACTGGGTCCTTCATCCGCGAGCGATCTCCCCAAAGACCCGGCACCGGCGCCAGAGGAGCCACCGAAACTCCTGCTGAGTGGCCACGCCGTCTACTCGGACGGTACTCCCGCCGCGGGCATCCAGGTCACCGTGATCAACTACGATGCCCCCGTGGATGGCGAGGTCACCACGGATGCCACCGGGTGGTTCCAGGTTCCCGGGGATCACTCTGACTCGATCTCCGACTTGTACCTCCGGGCTGAAAGCGAGGGAGTGGCCTCCCTGGTCAGGAAGGTGCCCCGCAGGACAGAACCCCTGTTTGGTGACCTGGTTCTTCTCCCCGCGGCCGACTGGCGCCTTCAGTTCTGTGACTCCGCCGGGGACCCGATTGTGGGCGTGGAAGTGGATGTGCTCCTGGAGAAGACCGGAGAGCAGGGCTTTGAACTTCTGGCCTGCACGATGGTCCGGCACGGGAAGACCGACGCGGAGGGACTCTTCGCCGCTCGTGGTCTTCCGATCGCTCCCGGCTGGAACCTGAAGGTGCTTGCTCGCCATGAGTCGTATGCACCTCTCCTGCAGGATGTGGACCTCGATGGACGATCCCCGGACGATCCGATTTCGATCCGGATGGGGCAAGGGATGGTGCTCTCGGGGAGGCTTCTCAGACGCTCGTCCGAATCCGGCGCGTGTCGTCCGCTGTTCAAGACTCTGGTACTCCGCATGGGGCTGAGTCTGTTCCCGTTCGACAACCATATCGTCGTTGCCGAGACAGACTTCGATGGCAGTTTCCGCGTTGAGAGGATGCCGACCGAGAATGCCCAACTCTCATTCAGCGTGTTCGTTCCGAATGCCAGCTACTACCTGCCTCGGGCCGAGGGACGGCCAGGAGATACCGTTGATCTCGGCGACTGTCACTTCGAGGAACGCGGCGAGATCCGAGGAATCGTGGTTGATGAAGCCGGAGCCCCAGTAGCGAACGCCTGGGTTGTCGTTACGAGGCCCGGAGTGGATGAAACGCCCGTAGTGCGAGACGCCGCTGCAGACGGGACCTTCATCTGGGACGGCCTTCCGCCAGGCAAGTGGCGAGTCCGCGCCACATGCCCATTCCGGCGCATCTGGGGGACCGTGGACGATGTGAAGGTAGGCACAGAGGATCTACTCATCCGCATCAGCCCGAAAGCAACGGTGCTCGTCCTCTTTCGACACTCAGAAGCGCCCGACAAGTGGCTGGCGATTGGCGAACCCGAGATCCAGATCGAAGATCGCTTCTGGTCCCCCCGTGGCGGTCTGTTCTCGCGGTTCCGATTCGCACCGGGCCTCGGAGAACACAGAGTTACTGTCCGCGTCCCGGGGTACGAGGCCGTTGACTGCGGTGTCGTGCGAGTTGTGCCTGACCAAGAGACGATCCTGGAAGTGCCGCTCACACTGAAACAACGCTGACAGGCGTCGCTTTTTCACGGCGTCCCGCGCGCCCGCCCCGCCCGGGCGCGGCGCCGCGCGTACGCGGTTCGGCACCCACTTCC
>JBDLIY010000275.1:0-5692 GCA_039714635.1 Planctomycetota bacterium | reverse complement strand
TCGAGGTCACGACGCATGGTGTCGTCCTCGGCGTGGAGCTTCGGTTCTAGTACCGTACCGAGACGGGAACATTCCTTCCATTCCGCCAATAGCCGCGGTACGAGACGTGGAATCGGGGATTTGGAAGGAATGTTCCCGTCTCGGTATCCGATGATCTGGGCTCCCTTTGCACTCTTCGGCCTCGCGTTCCTCTCTCCGCTCGTCGTCCGGGCGACCGGGCGGTTCGCCGGCTGGGTGCTCGCGGCGCTCCCGGCCGGGCTCTTCGTCCTCTTCGCCGGCTACCTGCCGATCGCCCCGCTCGAGTCCGTTCGTGAAACCGTCGCCTGGATGCCCGGGCTCGACGTCGAGATCGCCTTCCTGATCGACGGGCTCTCCGGGACCTTCGCCCTCCTCGTCACCGGCATCGGCGCGCTCGTCATCGTCTACGCCGGCGACTACATGAAGGGCGACGACAAGCGGACGAGGCTGTTCGCCTATCTGCTCTTCTTCCTCGGCGCGATGCTCGGGCTCGTGCTCTCGGACAACCTCGTCTCCCTCTTCGTCTTCTGGGAGCTGACGAGCGTCTCCTCCTACCTGATGATCGGGATCTACCACGACCGGGAGGATTCGCGGTCGGCCGCGCTCATGGCGCTCCTCGTCACCGGGGCCGGCGGGCTGTGCCTCCTCGGCGGGTTCGTGCTGCTGGGGATCATCGGCGGCGACCTCGGGCTCTCCGGCGCCTCCGCCTGGTCGATCTCGGAGTTCGCCGACCTGCCGGTCCGCGACCACCCGCTCTACGCCGCGATGCTCGTCCTCGTCCTGCTCGGCTGCCTGACGAAGTCGGCCCAGTTCCCGTTCCACTTCTGGCTGCCGAACGCGATGGCCGGGCCGACGCCGGTCAGCGCGCTCCTCCACTCCGCCACGATGGTGAAAGCCGGCGTCTACCTCGTCGCCCGCCTCTCCCCCACCCTCGGCGGGACGGCCCTGTGGGAGTGGATGCTCGTGCCGGCCGGCCTGGCCACGATGCTGATCGGCGCCGGCCGCGCCCTCGGCCAGACCGACATCAAGAAGATCCTCGCCTTCTCCACGCTCAGCGTGCTCGGCATGCTGATGGCGCTCCTCGGCGCCGGGAAGGAGAAGGCCGTCGAGGCGGCCGTCGTGCTGCTCGTCGCCCACGCGCTCTACAAGGCGACGCTCTTCATGGTCGCGGGGTCCATCGACCACGAGACGGGGACGCGGGAGGTCGGGTCGCTCGGCGGACTGCGGAAGCTGCTGCCGTTCACCTTCGCGGCCGGGCTGCTCGCCGCGCTCTCGAAGGCCGGAGCGCCGCCGCTCTTCGGCTTCGTCGGCAAGGAGATGTTCTACGGCTACAAGCTGGGCGTCGACACCTTCCGCGGGCTGCTGATCCTCGCCGCCGTGCTGACGAACGTCGCGCTGGTCGCCACGGCGCTGATGGTCGGCCTCCGGCCGTTCGTCGGGAAGCTCGAGCCGACGCCGAAGAAGCCCCACGAGGCGCCACCGGGGATGCTCGTCGGGCCGCTGCTCCTCGCCGCGGCCGGATTGCTCGTCGGGCTCTACCCGGCGTTCTTCGACGACCTGATGGGCTCGGCCATGGCCTCCTCGATCCTCGGCCGGCCGGTCGACCTGCACCTCGCGCTCTGGCACGGGATCAGCCCGGACGCCCTCGCCGTCATGGGCCTCTCGGCGGTCACGCTGCTCGCGGGCATCTGGCTCTTCCGCCGGACGAAGGACCGCCTCTCCCCCGTCGGATCGTTCTGCCACCGGGCCTCGGCGTACGGCCCGGAGCTCTGGTACCGGCACGGCCTGGCCGGACTCTACGCCGGGGCCGGCCGCGTCACGCGCGCGATCCAGACCGGCTACCTCCGACACTACGTCCTCGTCGTCGTCACCGTCGCGGTCCTCGCCGCCGTGCCCCCCCTCGCGAGGAACCTCCTCGACCACGCCCCGGTACTCGAGGACTCGCTCCGCTTCCACGAAGTGGTCATCGCACTCGTGGCGATGGCCGGCGCGATCCTGACGATCCGCATCCGCTCCCGCCTCGCCGCCGTCGCGGCGGTCGGCGTCACCGGCGCGGCGGTCGCCCTGCTCTTCCTGCTCTTCGCCGCGCCCGACCTGGCGATCACGCAGATCATGGTGGAGACGCTCTCGGTGATCCTGTTCGTGCTGCTCTTCCGGGGGCTGCCGAGGTCCGACGCGCGGCCGAAGGGCGCGGCCCGGGCCGCCAACCTCGTCGTGGCGATCGCGGCGGGCGCGATGATGACGCTGCTCGTCCTCGCCGCCGCCACCGTCTCGACGCCGGCCGACGCCGCGCGGTACTTCGCCGCGGCCAGCCAGCCCGCGGCCCACGGGCGCAACGTCGTGAACGTCATCCTCGTCGACTTCCGCGCGGTCGACACGCTCGGCGAGATCTCGGTCGTGGCCGCGGCGGCGTTCGGCGTCCTCGCGATGATGCGCCTGGTGCCGGGCCGGAAGAAGAAGGGAGTCGACGAGTGAACTCCCTGATCCTGAGAACCACGAGCCGGGTGCTGATGGCCGTCCTTCTCGTCGTCTCCGTGATCGTTCTGCTGCGCGGTCACAACGAGCCGGGCGGCGGCTTCATCGGCGGGCTGCTGACGGCGGGCGGGCTCGCGATCTACGGCCTGGCCCACGGCGCGGCGTCGATGCGGCGCCTGATGAGGGTCGACCCGCGGACCGTGATCGCCTCCGGGCTCGTCGTCGCGCTCGTCGCCGCGGTGTCCGCCCCCCTCGCGGGGGAGCCGCTGCTGACGGGCCTCTGGGCGCCGTTCACGGTGCCGCTCATCGGCAAGCTCTCGACGGTGCTGTTGTTCGATGTCGGCGTTCACCTCGTCGTCGTCGGGTCGGTGCTCCAGATCCTCCTGGCCCTCGGGGAGGAGCGCTGATGTTCCCGCTCATGGCCCTCCTCGTCGGCGTACTCTTCGCGTGCGGGGTCTACCTCCTGCTCTGCCGGAGCCTCGTGCGGATGATCTTCGGCATCGTGGTCGTCGGCCACGCGGTGAACCTGGCGATCTTCGCCTCCGGCGGCCTGGTCCGCGCGACGGCGCCGCTGGTGCCGCCCGGCGGATCGACGCCGCCGGAGGGCGCCGCGGATCCCGTCCCCCAGGCCCTGGTCCTCACGGCCATCGTGATCGGCTTTGCCCTGACGGCGTTCGCCGCGACGCTCGTGCGCCAGGTCGTCGCCTCCTCCGGAACCGGGGATGCGGACGAGCTTCAGGACGAACGGGGAGGGAAGGCGTCGTGAGCCACCTGCCCGTCCTCCCCGTCCTCCTGCCGCTCGTGACCGCGGCGCTGTGCTTCGTGGCCTGGAGGAGCGTCCGGGCGCAGCGCGTCGTGGCCGTGGCAGGCGGCGCGGCCCTGCTGGCCATCGGCGGAATCCTCCTCGCCGCGACCCTCGAACACGGCACGCTCCTCACGCGCGCCGGCGGCTGGCCGGCGCCGTTCGGGATCACGCTGGCCGTCGACGTGCTCTCCGCCCTGATGGTGCTCCTCGCCGGGCTGATGGGCCTGGCCGTGACGATCTACTCCATCGCCGACATCGACGAGCCACGCCAGCGCTCGGGCTACTTCCCGTTCCTCTTCCTGATGCTGACCGGCATCTGCGGCTCCTTCGTGACGGCGGACGTCTTCAACCTCTACGTCTGGTTCGAGGTGATGCTCATCGGAAGCTTCGCCCTCGTTGCGCTCGGCGGAGAGAGGGCCCAGATGGAAGGGGCGATGAAGTACGTCACGCTGAATCTCGTCGGCTCGGCGATCTTCCTCGCGGGCGCCGGCGTGCTCTACGCGACGGTGCACACCCTGAACATGGGCGACCTCTCCACGCGGCTGGCGGAACTGGCGGAGACGCGTCCGGACCTCGTGACCGCCCTCGCGTCGATGTTCCTCGTCGCCTTCGGCCTGAAGTCGGGCCTGTTCCCACTCTACTTCTGGCTGCCCGCGAGCTACGCCACGCCGCCGGCCGCCGTGTCCGCGGTCTTCGCCGGGCTGCTCACGAAGGTCGGCGTCTACACGATGATCCGCATGTTCGGCGTCGTCTTCCCCGTCCTCGACGGTGTCTTCACGGCGCTGCTGGTCGCCGCCGGCCTGACGATGGTCCTCGGCGTCTTCGGCGCCGTCTCCCAGTTCGAGATCCGGAAGATCCTCTCGTTCCACATCATCAGCCAGATCGGCTACATGACGGCGGCGCTCGCCCTCCTCTCGCACCCCGAGGAGCACGTCCGCCGCCTGGCGCTCGTAGCCGCGGTCTTCTACATCGCCCATCACATCGTCGTGAAGACGAACCTGTTCCTCGTGGGCGGCGTGGTGAAGGCGATGCGCGGCACGTACGACCTGAAACGTCTCGGCGGTCTGTCGAACGCCGCCCCCTGGCTCGCGGTGCTCTTCCTGGTGCCGGCATTCTCCCTCGCCGGCATCCCGCCGCTGTCGGGCTTCTGGGCCAAGCTCGCGGTGATCCGGGCCGGCTTCGAGGCGGGAGAGTACCTGCTGATCGCCGCCGCGCTCGTCGCCGGGCTCCTGACGCTCGTCTCGATGATCAAGATCTGGAACGAGGCCTTCTGGAAGCCGTCCCCGGAGCCGGCGGCGGCGCCGTCTGTGTCGCGCGGCCGGCTGCTCCTCATGGTGATCCCCATCGCCGTGCTCGCGCTCGTCACGGTGGCGATCGGCCTCTGGCCCCAGGCGCTGTACGATGTCGCTTCGCGCGCCGCGGACCAGCTGATCGACGTCCCCTCGTACCGCGAACTCGTGGGAGGCGCGCGGTGAACCTCTCCCGCATCCCGCGCGGCCTCGGCCTGCTGTTCTTCTTCCTCTGGGAGCTCGTCCTCTCGTCGATCCGCGTGGCGCGGGACGTGCTCTCCCCGCGGCCGCGGTTCAAGCCCGGGATCGTCGGCGTTCCCCTCGACGCGGAGACGGACGCAGAGATCACGCTGCTCGCCTGCCTCATCACGCTGACGCCCGGCACGCTCAGCCTCGACGTGTCGGAGGACAGAAAGACGCTCTACGTGCACGCGATGCGCGTCGAGGACCCGGAGGCGTTCCGCCGCGAGATCAAGGCCGGCTTCGAGCGACGCGTCCTGGAGTTCCTGCGATGACCGGGTTTACCGACGTATTCCTCGGTCTGCTGGCCGTCGCGATGGTCCTCGCGGTGGTCCGCCTCGCGCGCGGCCCGAGCCTCGCGGACCGCGTCGTCGCGCTCGACCTTCTTTCCACTATCACCGTAGCCGCGGCCGGCGTGTACTCGATCGGCTACGACAACACGGTCTTCCTCGACGTGGCGGTCATCATCGCGCTGATCGCGTTCGTGGGGACGGTCGGCTTCGCCGTCTGGATGGGCGGGGAGGGTCGCCGATGAGCGTGGCCGGGATCGTCGCCATGGTCCTCGTCGGCTTCGGGACGTTCTTCGTCCTCGTGGCCGCGTTCGGCCTGCTCCGCCTCTCCGACGTGCTGATGCGGATGCACGCGTCGAGCAAGGCGTCGACCCTCGGCGTGATCTTGTCGCTGGCCGGCGTGGCGGTCTGGTTCGGCGACGGCGAGTCGATCGCGCAGGTCGTCATGATCTGCGTCTTCCTGCTGGCGACGGCGCCGGTGGCGGCCCACGCGATCGCCCGGGCGGCGTACCGGCGCGGGGTGGAGCTGTGCGAGAAGACGGAGATCGACGAACTGGCGGAGGCGCGGGGGGAGG
>JBDLIY010000274.1:0-5703 GCA_039714635.1 Planctomycetota bacterium | reverse complement strand
GATGTCGTCCGGCACGCCGCGGAAGTCCGGAGTCAGGACCTCCACGCGGGCCCTGGGAGCCGCCTCCCGCACGGCGGTCACGACCGCGGCGATGTGCGTGCTCCCCCCGTCCGGCAGGTCGTCCCGGTCCACCGAGGTGATGACCACGTGACGGAGCTTCATTTCCGCCACGGCCGTCGCGATCCGCGCGGGCTCGGTCTCGTCGAGGGGCCGGGGCTTCCGCGGGCCGTCCACGGCGCAGAAGCCGCAGTTCCGCGTGCAGATGTCCCCCATCACCATGAACGTCGCGGTGCCGGCGGCCCAGCACTCGTTCAGGTTGGGGCACCGCGCCTCCTCGCAGACCGTCACGAGGGCGCCGTTCTCGAGGATCTTCCGCACGGGCCCCATCGGGTCGCCGAGCGGGAGCTTCTTCTTCAGCCAGGGCGGGAGCCGCTGGGCCGCCGGCTTCCGGGGCCGGCCTTCCTTCATGTACTGCTGCATGCGGGGGATTTCGTCAGCCATCCTTGCGATCCTACTATCTGTCCACCGGCTCTCCGAGAAGCGACATCACGCGGCGCTTCCCGTCCTCGTACGCCTTCTCCGTCATTCCCTCGAGGTTCAGGCGCAGCAGCGGCTCCGTGTTCGACTTGCGGACGTTGAACCACCAGTCGTCGTACTGCACCGTCACGCCGTCGAGGAAGTCCACCTCGGCGTCGGAGAACGTCGCCGCGATCTCTTCGATCTTCGCGTCCTTGTCCTCGACCTCGAAGTTCGTCTCCCCCGTCATCCAGTATCGCCGCAGCGGCGCCAGGAGTTCGGAGAACGGCTTTTTCGCCTTCGAGAGCAGGTTCATCACCTTGATCACGGCGATGATCGCGGAGTCCGCGTTGAAGTTCTCCCGGAAGTAGTAGTGCCCGGAAAACTCTCCGCCGACGACCGCGTTCGTCTCGCGCATCTTCGCCTTGAGAAACGAGTGCCCGACCCGCTCGCGGATCGGCGTTCCGCCGTGCGCGCGGATGGTCTCCGGAAGCACCCGCGAAGATCTCAGGTCGTAGACCACCGGACCGGTCTCGCCCTTCAGGACCTCGGTGGCGATGAGCGCCGTCGTGAGGTCGTTCGTGATCGTTCGCCCGGTCTCCTCCACGAAGCACGCCCGGTCGCAGTCGCCGTCGAAGCCGATGCCGAGATCGGCGCCGGACTCCCGGACCACCGCCGAGAGGTCCGCGAGGTTCTCCTCGCGCAGCGGGTTCGGCTCGTGGTTGGGAAACGTCCCGTCGAGTTCCAGGTAGAGCGGAACCAGCTTCACCGGCAGGTGCGGGAAGACCCAGTCGACCTCCAGGCCGCCCATCCCGTTCGCCGCGTCCACCGCGACCGTCAACGGCCCGATCCCGTCCGCGAATGACAGAACGTGCTTCACGTAGTCGTCGCGGATGTCGAGGTCGGACACTGCCCCCGGAGCCGCCGGCTCCGGCAGGTTCCCGGAGGTCACCATCGACTCGATCTCGCGGATGCCCGAGTCCGCGGAGATCGGGACGGCCTCCTCCCGCGACATCTTGAAGCCCGTGTACTCCGAAGGGTTGTGGGACGCCGTCACCTGGATCGCGCCGCCCAGGCCGTAGTGCCCCACCGCGAAGTAGCTCATCGGCGTGGAGGTGAGCCCGATCCGGACCGGGTCCGCGCCGCCGGCGGCCAGCCCGCGCACGAGCGCCTGCTCCACGGCCGGGCTCGTCTCGCGCATGTCGTGGCCGACGGCGATACGCGTGCGGCCGAGGAAGGCCGCGAAGGCCCGCCCGATCTTCTCCGCCGTCTCGAGCGTGATCTCTTCGCCGAAGATGCCCCGGATGTCGTACGCCTTGAAGATGCCCATGTGATCCTCCCGTCAGGCGAACAGGCCGCGCAATACGGAGATCGCGCGGTCCACGTCCTCGCGATCCACGTCGGCGTGGGTCACGAAGCGGCACTGGTCCGGCCCGGTGTCGAGCACCCGGACGCCTTCGGCTTCGAGAGCCGCCGCGAACTCCGCCGGCGACCGCCCCTCGATCGTCACGAACAGGATGTTCGTCTCGACCGCGTCGAGATCCACCGAGAGCCCCGGAAGCTCCGCCATGCCTTCGGCCAGGCGGCGCGCGTTCGCGTGGTCCTCGGCCAGCCGATCCCGCATTCCGTCCACCGCCACGAGTCCGGCCGCCGCGAGGATCCCGGACTGGCGCATCGCCCCGCCGAGGCGCTTCCGGAACAGGCGGGCCCGGCGGATCGTCTCCGCCGAGCCGAGCGCCACGGAGCCCACGGGCGCCCCGAGCCCCTTCGAGAGGCAGACGCTCATCGTGTCGCACTGGCCCGCGTACTCGGGAAGCGCGATCCCCGTGGCCGCCGCCGCGTTCCAGATCCGGGCCCCGTCGATGTGCACCGGGACGCCGCGTTCGAGGCACAGCTCACGGACCGCCCGGAGGTTGTCGATCGGGACGACCGCGCCGCCATGGAAGTTGTGCGTGTTCTCCAGCGTGACGGCGGCCGTCCGCGGGGTGTGGTCGTTCCCGGCCCGGATCCAGGAGGCGATCTCGTCCGGGTCCATCGCGCCCCGGTCGCTCCGGAGGGTCCGGGTCAGGATCCCCCAGACGCCGGCGAGGCCGCCCCGCTCGAAGTTCAGCGTGTGCGCCCACTCCTCCGCGATGACTTCGTCCCCCGGCCGCGCGAGGGTGGCGATCAGGACCGAGTTGCTCATCGTTCCCGACGGGACGTAGAGCCCGGCCTCCATCCCGAACAGGCCGGCGACGCGCTCCTCGAGGCGCTTCACGGTGGGATCGTCGCCCAGGACGTCGTCCCCGACCTCCGCCTCGGCCATCGCCCGCCGCATCGCGGGGGTGGGCCGGGTCACGGTGTCACTGCGGAAGTCGGCGATCTCGTGCATCGCATCCTCGATGGAAAGCCCGGAACAGAGCCGGGGCCGCGCGTCATCCTACGCGCGGCCCCGGCGGCAACGGAACGAAAGCGGGTCTACTTCGCCTGGGCTTCTTCCGTCTCCTCCTCGGCGAAGACCTCGCGCGACTCCGCCCGGCTCAGCAGGAGCAGCGGTGCGGCGCTGACGAAGACCGTCGGCAGGATCCCCACCGGCGAGGACGCGTACATCGCGATCCCGTCCTCTTCCAGCTTCACGCCCCAGATCCCGCCGTAGAAGTGCTTCGTGACGGTCTCGGTTCGCGGCAGGAGCGCCATGTCCACCGGGATGTCCGCGCGCTTCGCGGCCAGCTGCAGCACCGGGACCACGGAGCCGTAGAGAACGCGCATCACGGCGTTGAAGTCGAGGTACTCGATGCTGGTCATGTCCGCCGGCAGGGCCGCGAGCGCCCGCGAGAAGTCCGGGTTCTCAGCGATGGACGGCCCCTTGAAACCCCGCACCGCGAGGTCCTTCAGCACCTGCGGGTAGAGCGAGAAGTACGTGACGTTCCCCTCGCGGACGTACGACGGCGTGACCGCCACCGGATCGCCCCACTCCTCGGAGACATGGATGTAGAAGATCTTCTTCCCGGCCGTCGTCAGGCTCCGGAGCTCCATCGTCAGGCGCTCGTCGCCCGCCAACTGCTCCTTCCCCCGGTCGACCAGCTGAACGAGGCTCTGCTCGAACTTCTCCGGCGCGTCGAGCGTGACCATCGTCACGATGTCGGGGATCAGGCCGCCGCCCGAAGGCATCGCGGCGTAGCAGCCCATCTGGTTGCCCAGGGGAGCCAGCAGGTCCTCGCGGATCTTCAGACCCACGAACTCCTCGGCCTGGTGGATGCCCTGCATCACCTGCTCGAGCACGTTGGGATCGAAGTCCCCGACGAGCTGGAGCGTCTCCGCGTACGTCTTCTCGAGGTCGAAGCGTCCCACCGTCGCGTAGAACGCGTTCCGCGGCACGAGGGGCAGCAGTTCCATGCCGCTCCCGGGGTCCGCGTAGACGACCTTCATCAGGCCCTTCTTCTCCCCGGGCACGTAGGCGAAGAACGTCTCGCGGACGCCCTCGCCGGCGAAGCTCGAACCGAAGCCCAGCGCCTTGATGGAGTCGACGGCCAGCTTCTGCATCGCGTGCGTGGCGATCGGCGGAACGCGGTCCCCGAAGTGCGCGAGGATCGATTCGACGTTCACGTACGCGGAGAAGAACGCGTCCTTGCCGGTGCGGGCCCGGACGGCGCCGAAGTTCGCGCTCCCGGCGAGGGGCTTCTCGAGCTTGCCCTGCGCCGCGTCGATCACGCCGCGCATCGTCTCGGCCATCGTGGCCATGACGAGCGAGTTCCCCAGGTAGGCGATCGAGAGCTTCACGCCGCCCTTGAGCGTCAGCGTCTGGAACGGGACGCCCGCGTGCTCCACGGCCTCGACCCGGATGCGATCGCCCGCCTTCACGATCGCCTCGGCGTGGATCTTCTCGAAGTCGGCCCGGCCGACCCCCAGGTCGATGAGAGCCGCGGCGTCCGGGATCATGCCGCCGTACAGCGGGTCCCAGGAGATCACCGCCACGGCCGCCTGCCCCGCGATCGAGTCGAGAATCGACCGGATCGGGTGACCGGCCTCCTGCTCGGCCGTCTTCATGTGCTCCTCGAACGCGGCGATCGCCGGCGCGAGGAACGCCACGACTTCCGGCTCGTTGGCCAGCTTGCCCATCGCGGTCCGGCCGCACTGGGCCCGCATGCCGGCCACGTCGTGGAACGAGGCGTAGAAGAACGTGTGGTCCGGCACGAGCAATTCGAGCCGCGGTGTCGCCGGGGCGGCGGGCGCCTCCTGCGCGGCGGCCATCGGCCCGGCCGCCAGGACGGCGAACGTGGCGATCAGAAGAAATCGTCGCATGGCATCCTCCCGTGGGTTGTCCTTCGATATCTATACGGGGGTTACCGTCCGAATGTCAGGGATGTTCCCGTCTTTCCGGGAATCCTCGCTCGAGATACCGGGAAATCAGAACCGGATCTCGGCCCCGAGGTAGAAGCCCAGGCCGCTGCCGCTCGGACGCGCCGTGTCGTCGTACCAGTCGTCGTCGAAGAGGTTCTCGATCCGCGCCGTGACCGCGGCGTTCTCCGTCACGTCGACCCGTCCCCGGAGCCCCATCAGGAGCTTCCGACCGGCGTCCTTCCGCGCGTCCCCGTCCGGCGTGATCCGCGGCGTGGCCGGGTACTCGCCGGACGCCTGGAAGTGGATCCCGACCGACCAGGTGTCCTCCCGCCAGCTCACGTCCGCGCCGCCGAACCACTTCGGCCGGCCCGGCAACTGGTCGTCCTCGCCCGCCGCCGCGTTCAAGTCCACCGGGTCCTGGAACGTCCACCACGTCCGCGCCAGAAGCTCCTTCGTCGCCCACCAGGCGACCGCCGTCTCCAGGCCCCGCGTCCGGGTCTCGTCGTAGTTCTGGAGGAGGAACGTCGCCGGGTCGTAGGCGATCAGGTCCTCGGTCGAGAGCTCGAACGCCGTCACCTCGGCGGTCAGGGCGCCGTCCAGGAACGATTGCTCGACGCCCAAGTCGACGCTGACGGAGGACTCCGGCGTCAGGTCGGCGTTTCCGACCCAGGGGTCGTGGAGTTCCGTCGGTTTCGGGCCGCGGAAGCCCTCGCCGTAATTCGCGCGAAACCGCGTCCCCGTCTCCTCGAGGTGGTACAGCACGCTCCCCGAGAGCGTGTTCTCGCTGCCCCACGCCGAGTTGTCGTCGTATCGCACACCTCCGCTGAGGACGAGCCGCTGCCAGAAGGTGAGTTCCACGAGCAGAAA
>JBDLIY010000273.1:0-5760 GCA_039714635.1 Planctomycetota bacterium | reverse complement strand
GACGGGAACATTCCTTCCAAATCCCCGATTCCACGTCTCGTCCCGCGGCTATTGGCGGAATGGAAGGAATGTTCCCGTCTCGGTACGGTACTAGAACCGAAGCTCCACGCCGAGGACGACACCATGCGTCGTGACCTCGAAGTGGTTCGTCCGGTCGTCGGTGACGAGGTTCTCGGGCTTGAACCTGTATTGCCACCAGCGATACGCCAGGAACCCGCGCAGCCAGTCCGTGAACCGGTAGCCGGGCCCGAGTTCGAGCCGCAGGCTCCGGCTGTCCCAGGAGTAGAGGACGGTTCCCCGCGCGAAGACGTCGAACCGCGGCAGCGGCTCCCACGAGCCCTGCGCGCCGAGGACCAGCCCGGGGCGGTAGTCTACCCGCCGGCCGCGTCGCGTGCCGTCGGAGACTTCGAGTTCGTTGTAGATGGCCCCCAGCCCGACGAGGGCGACCAACTCCCACTCCGGCCAGCGCTGGCCGGCACGGAAGCAGGCCGTCGTCTCGACCAGCGAGTAGTCGACGGAAAGGGACGCCGGTCCCTGGCGCGTGAGGCTGCCGGTGCGAACCAGGTCGCCGGGGCCGATCGAAGAGTTCCCCTCGCCCGACGCTCCGGTCACCGCGAATTCCATCTCGGCGACGGGTATGCCCTCCTTCTTCTCGACCGGCGCGCGAGGGACGGACTCGATCACCACACGGCCCGCGGCGTACAGGATGGGACCGTCGGTCGTGTAGATGTCGGTGGTGGCCGCATCCTGGAAACCGGGGAGGAGGATGGGCGTCGCGAACAGCAGAATCGGCTTCCCCATTCCACGATCCTCCCGCGAGCGCCCCCTCCGAAGGATACCGAGACAGGAACGATCATCCCAAACCCCAAGTCGTTGTTGGTTTGGGATGAAAGAACCTGTCTCGGTATGGTCCTACTATGCCCGTTCCCGTCGCCGAGCTCTCGAAAGTCACCTATCACTACCCCGACCGGGGCGGCGAGGCCGTCCTCGAGGACGTCGACCTCACGATTCACCGCGACGACTTCCTCGGCATGATCGGGCCGAACGGCAGCGGGAAGACCACGCTGCTCCGCATCCTCATGGGCGTCCTCAAGCCGACCTCCGGCACCGTCCGTGTTTTCGGGAAGCGGCCCCGCGAAGTCTCCCGGCGCATCGGCTACGTGCCGCAGCGCGCCGAGATCGACGCCGGCGTGCCCGTCTCCGTCCTCGAAGTCGTGCTGACGGGCCGGCTCGGCCACTCCTCCTGGGGGATGAGCTACGGGAAGTCCCACGTCGCCGCGGCCCGCGACGCGATGGCGCAGGTCGGGGTGGAGGAGTTCGAGCGCCGCCAGATCGGTGAACTCTCCGGCGGCCAGCGCCAGCGCGTGTTGATCGCCCGGGCCATCGCCGCCGACGTGGAGATGCTCCTCCTCGACGAGCCGATGGCCGGCGTGGACGTCCACATGGAACGCGGGATCCTGAAGACGCTCCGGGCGCTCAAGTCCCGGATGCCGATCGTCCTCGTCTCCCACGACATCGGCTCCGTCTCCCACGAGGTGAACCGAGTCGCCTGCGTGAACCGTCGCCTGGCCGTCCACCGGCCCGACGAGGTGAACGACGACGTGATCGCCGAGATGTATCACACCCACGGCGTCGTGAGGCCCGTGCACCACCACGACCACTGCCCGATCACCGGGCAGCCGCCCGGGACGGGCGCGGAGGAGGAGGAATGATCGAGTTCTTCTCCGACATGGCCGTGAACCCGCTGCTCGCCACGGGGCTCGTCGGCGGCGTTCTCGCCGGCATCTCCTGCGGCCTCATCGGGCCCTACGTCGTCACGCGCCGGATCGTCTTCCTCGCCGGCGCGATCGCCCACATCGTGGTCGGCGGCGTCGGGGCGGTCCTCTGGCTCCGCTACCAGTGCGCGCCCGCGCTCGACTGGCTCCAGCCGCTCCACGGCGCGCTCGTCGCGGCGCTGCTCGCCGCCTTCATCATCGGCCTCGTCCAGCACTATTCCCGCGAGCGTCTCGACACCCTGATCGGCGCGCTGTGGGCCGTCGGCATGGCGGTCGGGATCCTGCTGGTGAAGTTCACGCCCGGCTACCACACCGAGATCATGAGCTACCTCTTCGGCAACATCGCCGTGGTGGGGCAGGGGGACGTGATCCTGATCGGCGTGCTGAACGTCGTGATCCTGGCGTTGGCGCTGATCTTCCACAAGCGCCTCGTCGCGGTCTGCCTCGACGAGGAGTACGCCCGCCTCCAGGGCATCTCGGTCCTCGCGACGAACCTCCTCGCGCTGTCGCTCGTGGCCCTGACGGTCGTCGCGCTGATCCGCGTCGTCGGCCTGATCCTCGTCATCGCGCTCCTGACGCTCCCCGCCGCGACGGCCGGCCATTTCACGCGGCGCTTCGGCAGCCTGATCGCGTCGACGGTGGTGCTGTGCGTCCTGCTGACGACGGTCCCGCGCGTCGCGGTCTACGGCACCCGGATCTCGCCGGAGTCGGCGATCGTGCTGTCGGCGGCGGCCGTCTACTTCCTCTCCCTGGCGATCCGCGCGGCGGTGCGCCGGTGACGAACCGGCTCGTGCCGTTCCTGGCGTTCGTGCTGTTCCTGTCGTTTCTCGCCAGCCTGTCGGTCCGGCTGTTCCGTCCGGAGCCGCCGCCGGCGGGGCCGAGCCGGACGGTGCTGGCCGCGGCGTCGGAGATGCCGGGGGTGACGAAAACTCCGGAGGGGGACGGGCCGGTGTTGCGGATCGCGGTCCTGTTCTCCGCCCTTCGCGGTGAAGCGACCGCGATCGCCGCGGCACGGGACGTGCCGATTGACGACGATGGGACCCTCTCGATTCCCTTCTCGATGACGCGGGCGCTCCTGCCCGAGTTTGCGGACCGGACTCTGAGTGGCGGCCTGAAGGTCCGCGTCACCTACGCCCCCGGAGGTACGGACGTGGTCCGGCTTCCGGGAGACGGAATCGTGATCACCGATCCGGGACCGCTTCAGATCGGGGCGAGTTCGAGGCCGCGGGTCATCGGATTCCCCGAGCGTTGGGTACTCGGGAGGGGATCTCCGCTCGTCCGCATCGGAGATCGGGGCGAGACGGCGATCGCCCTCGTTGTGCTCGAACGGAAGCAGGCCCTGGCCACCGATGGTGGAACGCTGTCGTTCTGGCGGAATCTCTTTCTCGAGGCGGGACGACAGCCGTTCCTGGACGAGCACCTGGCAGCGGCGGCGTCCGCCGCTGTGCGGCCCGCAGGGGCCCCCGAGAACTGGGGGGCTGCGGCCCAGGCCCCGCTGAACGGCGCCCTGGGCCAGTGGTTTCTCGGAGACGGCAAGGGCCTCGACCGGCTGCGGCGGGAGGCGGTCGGCCGTGACGACTTCCTCGACCGCGCCTTCGCCACGATGAATCGTGACCGGACGGATGAGGAGTGGGTGTGCACGGGCCCGCTCTTCGCCCTCCAGCTTCTCGGGAAACTGCCGTTCGATGAACGGGAACTCCAGGCCGTGGTCGGGGAGAGGGTCGGGCGGAACGTCAACTTCGACTCGGGGTCCCGGCTGCTCCACTGGTCTCCGCCGGCACGAACCTTCCGCCTCCTCGACGACCCCGTCGCCGACGGCGCCGGGGCCTGGGTCGCGAACGAACTACCGAAGTCCGAGGGTTCGCACCGGATCCCTTTCGTCGACTACGAGACAGACCTCTCCGGCACTTTCGGCCGCTACGCCTTCGAGCACGATCCGCCGGCGGACCGGGAGGCCGTCGTCGCCGCCTGGGAGAAGGCCCGGGAGACGTATCTCCGTCGCCTCTCCCGCACCGCGCGTCTGCGCGTCGAGTACCCGGGCAACCTCGTGGCCATCCTCGTCGCCCTCGCCCTCGGCAGCCTGCTCTTCGCCGGGATCCCCCGCGGGCCCCGGCCGCGCCTCCGCATCCGGAATCTGCCGCTGCTCTTCCTCTACGCCTCCACCCTCGCCGGGGTGAACGACGTCCAGCTCGGCCACTACCTCGCGCCGGTGTGGATCGCGCTGTTTCTCCTCTGGCTGCGGAGCGACACCCGGCATCCGATCTGGGAGCGGGGCGCGATCTTCGTCGCCGTGCTCTCCTCCCTGATCCGCCTCGTCTTCCAGGGCGAAGCCGAGGTCATCCACCCCGCGATGATCACCGTCGGCGACGCCTGGTACGGCTTCGCCTGGCTCGTCATCGGCCGCGTCGTCCTCTCCATGCCCGAGCACTCCGATTCGAAGGCCTTCCGCGCGTTCCTCACGATTCACGTCTTCACCGTCGTCCAGGGCACCGCCGCGACTCTCATGAACCAGACCGACCGCGCCGGACCCGCGATCCTCACCATGCTCGGGGTGGCCGTGGCGGCGTTCTTGTGGTTCTCTTTGGAAGAGCCGGTCCGCCGGCTACGTGAGCGACTGAGCCGGAACTGATTGGGATGAGCCAGAAGGGGATTCCGACAAAGCGGCTGATCGCCGCGGCCATCGTCGTGGCCGTGACGCCCTTCCTCTGGCTCGGCTTCGACCTGCCTCCGCCGCTCTACCTCGCCCGCTACGGCCTGCCGCCGTACGGCGGTCCCACGGACCAGGCCGTCCTCATCGCCGGCATCTCCTTCGCGGAACTCTCACCCGGCTACTACCGCCGGGTCGCCCCCGACGGGGCCTCCGACTGGGTGGAGATCCGGAAGGCGTTCTGGGTCGCGGAGACCGAGCTGACGAACGAGGCGTGGTCCCTGTTCCGGCCGGAGGACGTGGAGGGAAAGAACCTCCGACATCCCGTCACGAACGTCTCGTACGAGGACGTCGCGGCGTTCTGCCTCTGGGCCTCCGGTGAAGTCGACTTCACGCTGCGGCCGCCCTCGGAGGCGGAGTGGGAGTACGCCTGCCGCGCGGGGACGACGGCGCCCTGGTCCTCCGGTCCGGACCCGGACGAACTCGGGAACGCCGCCTGGTACGAGAAGACCGCGAGGCACGGCCCCTGCGTGGTCTCCATGCGACAGGCGAACCCGTGGGGGCTGCACGACCTGCACGGGAACGTCGCCGAGTGGTGCAGCGACGCGATCCCCGGCGAGGGGAAGATGCGCCGCCCCGTCCGCGGCGGCCACTGGGAGAACTCCGGGGCGGACTGTGGATCCGGTGCCCGGGAACTCCTCGCCGAAACCGCGAAGAGCCCCCGGGTCGGTTTCCGTCCCGTGGCGGTGAAGAAGGATCAGTCGTCGACCGAGTAGTCGTAGGTCTTCGGCGACTTGATCTTCCCGGTGACCTTCAGGCGGCCGATGTCCCCGCCCGTGCCGTCCGAGCGGAGCCGGAGCCGGTAGTCCCCGGAAGCGGGGATCGTGAACTTCGCGACCTTGAACCCCGTTCCCTTCGTCACGAGCCAGCCCCGGACGTCGATCGGCCGGTCGTCGGCATCCACGATCGAAACGAGTTCGACCGCGGGGACGTTCTTCCCCTTGACGGTCCCCGCCAGCGTGAGCGATGAACCCGAAAGCGCTGAGAAGGGGATCTCGACGTCGTCGGAGAACGGGCCGAACGACTGCTCGTGCCTGAACTTCTTCGCCGGCTTCGCCTTCACCTTCCCCGACCACCGGATGGCCGTGGAGCCGTTCGTGTTCTCGAGGAGCAGCACGTAGCGTCCCGTCGAAGCGACCGGGAACTTCCGGATCTTCAGGCTCTTCTTTCCGAGCTTCTCCCAGGCCGCCGTGTCGACCGCCGCCCCGTCGATCGTGAAGAGAGAGGCGAAGAAGCCGCTCGTTCCCGGCTTCACCTTGAAGGAGACGTCGAAGGTCG
>JBDLIY010000272.1:0-5764 GCA_039714635.1 Planctomycetota bacterium | reverse complement strand
GCTCGAGTTCTGCTCCGTCATCTTCGCGAAGATGACCGGGCGTCCCGTGATGATGAAGTACACGCGCGAGGAGATGTACGCGCACTTCCGGGGCCGGCACGACCAGACGATCGACCTGAAGATAGGCGTGAAGAAGGACGGGACGATCACGGCCGTCCAGCAGCGCGCGGTGCTGAACGGCGGGGCCTACACGTCGTTCGGCGTCATCACCGCGTACTACGCCGGCTCGATGCTGCCGACGCTCTACCACCTGCCGAACTACAAGTACGACGGCTTCCGGATGTACACGAACCTCCCGGCCTGCGGCGCGTTCCGGGGGCACGGCGTGCCCCAGCCGAGGTGGGCGTTCGAGTCGCTTCTCGACGACATCGCGCGAGATCTCGACCTCGATCCGTTCGAGCTCCGGCTCGCGAACGCGATGCAGCCGAACACGCGGACGGAGAGCGGGCTCGACATCACGTCCTGCGAGTTCGAGGAGACGCTGCTCCAGGCCCGGAAGGCGAGCAAGTGGGCCGCGAAGCGCGGGAAGCTCCCGTTCGGCAAGGGCATCGGCGTCGGCTGCGGAGGGTTCGTCTCCGGCGCCGGCTACCCGATCTACCGCTCCGACTTCCCCCACTCCAACGCGATGATCCGCGTGCAGGAGGACGGCCGGGCGGTCTCGCTGGCCATCGCCGCCTCCGACATCGGGCAGGGGTCGGACACGGTCCTCACGCAGATCGCGGCCGAGGAGCTGGGCATCCCCTACGACTGGGTGTGGCTCGTGGACTGCGACTCCGTCCTCGCACCGCTCGACCTCGGCTCCTACTCCAGCCGGGTCACGCTGATGGGCGGCAACGCGGTGAAGGCCGCGGCGGAGGACGTGAAGCGGAAGATCCTCGCGGTGGCCGGCGAGGCGCTCGGCGTCAGCCCGATGGCGCTCACCGCGCGGGACGGGAAGATCTTCGTCGCGGAGCATCCGTCGGTCTCCGTCGACTGGGACGAGGTGGCCCGCGTCGCCTTCTCCCGGAGCGGACCGGTCGTGGGGACCGGCTGCTACCGCCCGCCGCGCGGGCTCGGCGGCGAACAGAAGGGTTCCACCGTCGGCACCTCCCCCGCCTACAGCTTCTCCACCGCGGTGTGCGAGGTGACGGTCGATCCGGAGACCGGCTACGTGACGGTCGACCGCTTCTACGATTTCTCCGACGCCGGCACGGTGATCAACCCCGCCACGTTCCACGGGCAGGTGGAGGGCTCGATCATCATGGGCCTGGGCGAGACGCTCCTCGAGGACACGGTGATCCGCGAGGACGGCACGACGGCCAACCCGAACCTCCACGACTATCTCGTCCCCACGATCGGCGACGTGCCGGAGATCCACACGGTCGCCGTGGAGAGTTACGAGCCGCGAGGCCCGTTCGGCGCGAAGGAGATCGGCGAAGGGTCGATGCTCCCGGTGCTCGGGGCCATCGCGAACGCGATCGAGGACGCGGTGGGCGTGCGCGTGAGGGAGCTTCCCATCACGCCGGAGAAGATCCTGGCCGGGCTGGCCATGAAGAAGGACGAGAGCGAAGAACAGGACCACAGGTAATCGATCGATGGGCAAGTCGGACGACGACACCACGGCGCGGACCCGCACGGAGGACAAGCTCGAGAAGCTCCTCACCGTGGCCGCGGCGCTGATGGCGAAACAGGGCTACGACCAGACGACGATCCGCGACGTGGGCCGGGAGACCGGCTTTTCCCTCGCGGGGATGTACTACTACTTCAAGGGCAAGGAGGACCTCCTCGCCCAGATCCAGAAGCGGACCTTCGCCTCGCTTCTGGAGGAGCAGGAGATGGTGGTCGCGGACGGCGGATCGCCGGAGGAGCAGTTCCGGCTCCTCGTCCGGAACCACCTCTCCTTCTTCACGCGGCACATGAACGAGCTGAAGGTCTGCACCTTCGAACTCGAATCCGTCAACGGCGAGCCGTACGACGAGATCGAGCGGATCCGGAGGAGCTACTTCAAGCTCACCGCCGACGTGGTCGGCGGGCTGGTCGGGAAGAAGGGGAAGAAGGCGGACCGGGAACGCCGGATCCGCCACATCACGCTGTTCGTCTTCGGGATGCTGAACTGGGTCTTCATGTGGTTCGAGGAAGACCGGGACAATCCCGTGGACCGGCTGGCGGACTCGATGGTGGACCTGGTGCTGAAGGGAGTCGTCGGCACCGGCTGAGGCAATCACACATCACCTGACAGGAGGGACCATGGACCTGGGACTCCAGGGAAAGATCGCGCTCGTCACGGGGGGAAGCCGCGGCATCGGCGCCTCGCTTTCCGTGACACTCGGGCGCCTGGGCTGCGATGTGGCACTGACGTGTCGCAGCCGGGTCGACGCCGCGGCGGAAGTCGTGGCCGAGATCGAGAAGGCCGGACGTCGGGCGAAGGCGTTCCAGTCCGACGTGGCCTCCTTCGACGACGCGGAAAAGACGGTGCAGGAGGTCGTCGAGGAGTTCGGTCGCCTCGACATCCTCGTCTGCAACGCCGGGATCACGTGGGACGGCGTCATCTGGAAGATGACGGAGAAGCAGTGGGATACCGTCATGGACGTGAACCTCAAGGGCTACTTCAACTTCAACCGCGCCGCGGCCATCGTCATGAAGGACCAGCGGTACGGGAAGATCGTCAACGTCTCCTCCATCAACGGCATGCGGGGCAAGTTCGGCCAGTCGAACTACGCCGCGTCGAAGGCGGGGAACATCGCGCTGACGAAGGCCCTCGCGAAGGAACTGGGCAAGTTCAACGTCAACGTGAACTGCGTCGCGCCCGGCATCGTGATGACGGAGATGGCGGAGTCCATCCCGCCCGCCTTCCTCAACGTCGCGGTGAACGAGACCGTGCTGGGCCGTCCGGCGACGACGGACGACGTGTCGAACGTGGTGGCGTTCTTCTGCTCCGACTACTCCCGCCACATCACGGGAGAGGTCATCAAGGTCGACGGCGGCCAGTACATCTAGAGGAGCGATCCATGTCACGAGTGGGAGTTGTCGGCATCGGCCACACCGCCTTCGGGCCCCGCAGCGACGCGACCGTCCAGGAGATCGCCTTCGAGGCCTACCGGGACGCGCTCGCGGACGCCGCGATCGAGCCCGACGCGCTCGACGCTTCGATCATCGGTTCGGTGCCCGAGTACCACAAGCAGAGGTCCCTGGCCGGCGTGATCCAGGAGTACCTGAACCTCAACCCGAAGCCGACCTGGCTGACGGAGGTCGCCTGCGCGTCCGGTTCCGCCGCGATGCGGACCGCGTGGATGGCGATCAAGGCCGGCGTTCACGACTGCATCGCCGTCATCGGCTGCCAGAAGATGACGGAGTTGACGACGCCGGAGATCCTCGCGCTGATGGGCCGCGTCGGGGAGGTGCAGTGGGAGAGCATCTTCGGCACCACCTTCCCCGGCTACTACGCGCTGTTCGCCCGGCGGCACATGCACGTCTACGGGACGACCCGCGACCAGCTGCTGGCCGTGGCGATGAAGAACCACTACTACGGCGCCCGGAACCCGAACGCGCTGTTCCGGAAAGAGATCACGATGGAGAAGGCGAAGGCGTCCGACCCGGTCGCCTCCCCCTTCCAGGTCTACGACTGCTGCGCCAACGCCGACGGCGCCGCGGTGCTGATCCTCGCCAGTGAGGAGAAGGCGAAGGCCATCAGCGACAAGCCCGTCTGGCTCGACGGCGTCGGCTGCGCGACGTCCTCGATGTCCGTCCTGCGCCGACCCGACCTCACCGGGCTGCCCAGCGCCGAGGAGGCGTCGAAGCAGGCCTACGAGATGGCCGGGGTCACCGCGAAGGACGTGAAGGTCGCGGACGTCCACGACTGCTTCACCATCGCCGAGATCATGGCCTACGAGGACCTCGGCTTCTGCGGCAAGGGCGAGGGCGGCTCGTTCATCGCCGACAAGCAGGCGTACATCGGCGGTTCGACGCCGGTGAACATCGACGGCGGCCTGAAGTCGAAGGGACACCCCATCGGCGCCACCGGGTGCTCGATGGCCTACGAAATCGTGAAGCAGTTGCGTGGCGACTGCGGCGAGCGCCAGGTCCCGGACGCCGACGTGGGGCTCACCCACAACGTCGGCGGCATCGGCCAGTACTGCTTCGTGAACCTGTTCCGGAGGGATTGAGCGATGTTCGAGTGGTTTGGAAGAGTCAGCTTCGTCCCCCACACCAAGGTCTCCGACTTCGCGAAGCACCTGAAGGACGGCTCCATCATGGCGTCGACCTGTGCCTCCTGCGGATTCACGACCTTCCCGCCGCGGGCCGACTGCCCGCAGTGCCGGGGCGGGGAGTTCACGTACACCGAGATCAGCGGCGAGGGGACCATTCTCACGTACACGAAGATCGAGGCGGCGCCCGCGGGCTTCGAGGACGACTGCCCCTTCACGATCGGAGTGGTGGAACTGGCGATGGGAGAAGGTCGGTCGGGGCGTCTCCTCGGCTGGTTCGGCGACACGATCTGTGAGGAAGAGATCGCGATGGACATGCCGGTGCAGGTGGTGCCGCGCATGTTCGAGGAGGAGGTAGGGATCAAGGTCTACTACAGCCTCGAGAAGCCGGGCACGACGTGGGTGAAGTCGAACTCGACAAAGTGATGGCGAAGTGACGGGAGAGGGGTCATGACCACAATTCACGGCTGGATGATGACCGGCGTCGGGGAGCCGCTGGTCGAGAAGGACTGGGACGCCCCGGAGCTTGCGGAGGGCGAAGTGCTCGTGAAGGTCGCGGGCTGCGGCGTCTGCCACACCGACATCTCGTTCCTGCACATGGGCGTGCCGACGCGCATGAAGCCGCCGCTGGTCCTCGGCCACGAGATCAGCGGCACGGTGGAGTCCGCGGGGCGGGGCGCCGGCGACTGGGTCGGAAAGAACGTCCTGGTCCCGGCGGTGCTGCCCTGCGGCGAGTGCCCGGCGTGCCAGGCGGACCGGCGGCGGATCTGCTCCGCGCAGATCATGCCCGGCAACGACCGCCACGGCGGTTACGCGAGTCACGTCGCGGTGCCGGCGAAGTACCTCTGCCCGGTCGGCGACGACGTGCTGGCGAGCAACTCGCTGGCCGACCTCGCGATCGTCTCGGACGCGGTGACGACGCCGTTCCAGGCGATGAAGCGGGCGGGTGTCGCGGCGGGCGACCTCGCGATCGTCATCGGCACCGGCGGCCTCGGCATCCACGCGGTGCAGATCATGGAGGCGGCGGGCGCGAAGGTGATCGGTCTCGACATCGACGAGTCGAAGCTCGAGACGGTGCGGGCGAACACGAACGCGGCGACGGTCAACACGAAGGACCTGGACTTCAAGGCCATGAAGGGCGCGGTGAAGGGCGCCGCGAAGGAGCTCGGCGCGCCGCGGTTCGGCGCAAAGATCTTCGAGATGTCGGGGACGAAGTCGGGGCAGGAGACGGCGTTCGGTCTGCTCGGGTTCGGCGCGACGCTGGGGATCATCGGCTTCACGATGGCGAAGCCGGAGCTCCGCATCAGCAACCTGATGGCGTTCGACGCGGAGATGTTCGGCATCTGGGGCTGCGACCCGGTCCTCTACGCGGAGGTCGTCGAGTGGATCGGCGCCGGGAAGATCGCGGTCGGCCCGTACGCCGAGCAGCACCCGCTGTCCGACATCAATGCGGTGATGACGGCGGCGCACGAAGGCAGGCTCAGCCGCCGCGCGGTCATGGTGCCGTAACCAAACCTGCTAATCGGGGTCAGACCCCGATTAGCAGATTCCCGTCCGGAGGGAGTGTAGGCGTGGATTGC
>JBDLIY010000271.1:0-5793 GCA_039714635.1 Planctomycetota bacterium | reverse complement strand
CTCGAGGAGCCGGGCGCGATCCTCCGGTGTCAGCCGGCCGCCGCCCGGGCGTCGCCGGACGAGTTCGGAGAGGTTTGTCTCCAGGTCGTCGAAGAACTCCGCGACCTTCGGGTTCACCTCCTTCTTCACCCGCCGCATCTCGGAGGGAGACAGGGGCACCCGGGACGCCGGGTTCGCGAGGATCCCGGCCACGAGGTACTCGTCTTCACTCGGAGGGATGACGAGGCCGAGAGGACCCTTCAGCCGGATGCCCAGGACCGTGGGCAGGGCCCGGCCCGTGAGACTGCGGAAGGAGACCATGCCCGGGGAGCGGGACTTCGAGAGCCGGTACTGGAAGTCCGTCACCGTCTTCGCCCGGCGCGCGAACGTCTCCGCCTGCGGGTTGGGCAGGTGTTCGTCGAGCAGGTCCGCGTCGAAGCATCGCGCGAACGCGGCGAAGTCGGCCCGCTCGATCGACCGGTGGATCGTCTCCATCAGGTCGTCGCGGGTGCCCCGGCCCGGGTAGGGGGGAGAGGCGTTGCCCGCGAGAAACGGCCGGGCGAGGACGGCGGCGGCGGCCAGCGCCAGGAGGGCGACCGCGGCGACGAGGAGACCGCGGCGGCGGGGTTTCGCGGGCGCGGAGCCGGCGTGAAACGTCACGGTGACGGACGGGTCCGGGACACCGGAGAGGGCGGAGAGGGCCTCCCGCGCGGTGCCGAAGCGGTCGTCGGGCCGTTTCGCCAGCAGCTTCGCCACGACGTCGGACAGGCCGCCCGGCAGGTCCGCGCGGATCGCGTCGAGGCGCGACGGCGTCTCCGTCAGGTGGCCCTTGAGGACGGCCCCCGGCGTCTCGCGGTGGAACGGGGGCGCGCCCACGAGCATCTCGTAGAGGATGATCCCCGCGGAGTAGAGGTCGGTGCGGTGGTCGATCCCCTCTCCCTCGCACTGCTCCGGCGACATGTAGGAAAGCGTCCCCATGAGTTGCCCGGTCTTCGTCAGCCGGGTGATGTCCTCCATCCGCGCCAGCCCGAAGTCCGTGACGACGACGCGGTCCCCGGCGAGGAAGATGTTCGACGGCTTGATGTCCCGGTGGATCACGCCGGCGTCGTGGGCGACGGACAGGACCTCGAGCAGCGCGCGGATCACGCCGAGGGCGGCGGGGACGGGTTGGGGGCCCTCGCGCCGCAGGCGGGTGGCGAGCGTCTCGCCCTCGAGGAGTTCCATGGGGAAGAAGACCCGGTCCCCGTCCCGCTCCAGGGGTCCCAGGATCGAGACGACGTTCTCGTGGGTGACGCGCGAGAGCGCGGCGACTTCCTGTTCGAACCGGCGGAATCGCTGCTCGTCATCCGCCAGGCCGCCGGAGAGGACCTTGAGCGCGACGCGCTCCCCGGACTCGGTGTCCCGGGCCGCGTAGACCGCTCCCATCCCCCCGCGCCCGAGGATTGACTCGATCTCGAACCGTCCCAGTCGCGTCCCTTCCATGGGCCTGCCATGATATCGGCCCCGGCGACCCCGGTTTGGGAAGAATTGTCCCGTCCCTCCCCCCGAATTAGAATCCCCGCGACACCGCTGCTCTCTTGTCGGGATCCGATCATGCTCGCAGCCGACCTTCTGCTTCTCTCGGCCATTCTCTCCCTCGGCGCCCTCGGGCTGGCCTTCGGGCTGCTCCTCGCGCTCGCGGCGAAGGTGTTCTTCGTCGAGACCGACCCGCGGATCGAGCAGGTCGAGGACGTCCTCCCCTCCGCCCAGTGCGGGGCCTGCGGAAAGCCCGGGTGCGGGCCGTACGCCGAGGCCGTCGTCTCGGGCGAGGTCGAGCCGAACCTGTGCATCCCCGGCGGCGCGACCGTCGCGGGCCAGGTCGCGGAGATCCTCGGCATCGAGGCGGGCGACGTCACTCCGATGGTCGCCGTCGTCCGCTGCAAGGGCGGGGCCCACGACGCGAAGGAGCGCGCCGCGTACGAGGGGATCCTGGACTGCAACGCGGCGGAGGTCGTCGCCGGCGGGCCGAAGGCCTGCACGTTCGGCTGCCTCGGCTTCGGGACCTGCGTCACCGCCTGCCCGTTCGACGCGATGGGCATGTCGGACGAGGGGCTCCCGGTCGTCTTCGAGGACAAGTGCACGGGCTGCGGCTCCTGCGTGGCGCCCTGCCCCCGCGGGATCATGGAACTCGTGCCCCGCAGCCAGCCCGTCTACCTCGGCTGCGTCTCCCAGGACCGGGGCAAGGACGTGAAGGCCGTCTGCAGCGTCGGCTGCTCCGGCTGCAAGGCCTGCAGCATGCCGAAGTGGACGCCCTCGAAGGCCGTCAAGATGAAGAGCAACCTGCCGGTCCTCCCCGCGGTCTGGGACGACTTCCAGACCTCCGTCCGGAAGTGCCCCGGAGGCGCGTTCTTCCTCCGCGAACCGGGCATCGAGAACTACCAGGAGGAAGAGGAGACGGCCGAGGCCGAGGCCTGATCCTCCACACCGGCTATGGCGGGTTTCGGGGATTTGCTATCCTTCGGCGCAGATTCGTGACCGTCCCTCGAAACGGGCAGGGCCTCCATTCATGAAGAAGCGCCGGCCGATCAGTCTGGGCGTATACCCCTGGATCGCCGATACCGTCTTCCAACTCGCGACGAACTCCACCCCTCCCGTCATGGTCCAGTTCCGGGAGGAGATCCTCGCCGAGAAGACCAGGGCGGAGCAGCGGGAAGCGGCGACGCACTGGCCCGACCGCGTCGCCCTGGAGGAAGGGCAGATGGAGGACGGGACCTGGACGCCGGAGGTCCCGGAGACGGAGGCGGAGGAGCAGGAGATCTACCTCGACGTCACCCGCAAGCTCCTTCACCTGCACGACCTCGGCGTGCGGCGGGACGCGGACGTCGTCCGGCTGGCGGTGGACTATCTCGGCACGGTCCAGGACGAGGATGGCAGCTTCCCGCTCTCGATCCACCACACGGCCCTCACGCTCTACGTGCTCGCCATGTTCGGCCTCGGGAAGTCGCCCGTCGCGAAGCGCACGATCCGGTTCCTCGATCGGATGCGGCGCCGCGACTCCGGGTGGCTCGACCCCTCCCTGGAGCCCGCGCTCCACGAGGACCCGGACGCGCCCTCCTGCGCCTGGACGACGCTCCACGTCACCCTCGCGATGACGGAGATCCCCGACCTCCGGCGGAGCATGGACGTCCGCCGGGCCGCCGTCTTCCTGCTCGACCGGATGTTCAAGCGGAACCACCAGTCGTTCTTCGGCCACCCCGACCACTGGCGGGAACTCGACTACGACTACGAGACGACGGCCTGCTTCAAGTGGGCGGTTCCCAAGATGCTCCTGATCCTCGGTCGCCTGGGCTGCGGCCCGGAGACGAAGGAAGTCTCGGACCTGCTGGACTTCCTGCGCAAGACCCTGCGGCCGAGCGGCCGGTGGGGGGCGAACCAGGAAGGGAGCGACGCACTGACGCTCCGGATCCTCAGGGCGCTCATGGCCGTTCAGGAAGCGGGGGCGTAGGTCCTCCGGAGGCGACGCCCTCGCTCCGTGACGCAGGCCGTGAGACCGACCCGGGTGACCGCCCACAGGAGGAAGAACGTCTCCAGGAGCAGCACGCCCAGCCAGCAGGCGTAGCCGATCACCGCGCCGTTCTCCTTCGCGGCGGACGGTTCGACCAGCAGGAGGCCCACCAGTACGGCGAGGGCGATGATCGTCGAGTAGGAGACCATTCCCGTCCGCCCGGCGCGCATGAGGAGGCCGCGGGCCCCGGCGCGGATCGCCATCAGCAGCGGGAGCGCGAGGGCGATCGGCAGCGTCGAGGCCGCGAAGGCCGCGATCTCCTCGGTGTCGATCACGAAGAGCTCCGCGAACAGCCAGTTCCGGGCCCCGGGGAAGAGCACGAAGACGAGGATCAGGGACGTGAAGAACGTCACGGGCAGCATCGCGTAGACGAAGAGCCGCCGGAGGTTCCCCACGGAGTCCGCCCGGGCGAGGACCATCGCCTGCATCGCGAACAGGGTCGATGAGAAGAACCACGTGAACGACTTCACGATGCCGAACGCGGCGGCGCTCGTCTCCTTGAGGATGGCCGTGTTGACGATGGCGATCGTCAGCGGCTGCATGAAGACGCCCATGGCGTTCGCCGCGAAGAGGGGGCCGGCGAAGTTCCAGATCTCGCGCGTCGTCGGCGGCGGCAGCGAGGCGTGATCGCCCCGAATGAAGTCCGCCCGGAGGCGCGCCGTCACGACGACGACGACGGTCTCCGTGAGGACGCCGAGGGAGAGCGCCAGGCCGCCCATCACACCGCCCTCCATCTTCAGCGGGACGCCCACGCAGAAGACGAACGCCGCCAGCACGACGAACCTCATGGCGGTCCCGACGCCGATCCACTTCGGGGTGTCGTTCGTGATGTGGATCGACTGGAAGACGCCCCGGATCACGATCAGGATCGGGATCGGCGCGAAGGAGAGGACGGAGCGCTTCACGGGCCCGACGAGGCTGGCCGGCACCCGCATGATCCAGTCGAGTACGAGCCGGTCGAGGACGGGGGTGAGGGACAGGATGAGGAGCAGCGCCAGTCCGAAGCCGGCGACGACGAGGTGGAAGCCGAGGATGCGGCGGCAGGAGGTCCGGCCCCGCACGAACTTGAGCGCGGCGTCGCGCGTCGAGAAGACGGGACTGTAGAGGAAGATGCAGATGACGAAGGCGATCGTGAAGGCGGCGAAGCCGATCTTCTCGCTCTCGTCCGGCAGGCTCCCGATGCCCATGTTGATGATCGGGGAGGAGCCCGACATCAGCAGGAACGTCAGCGCGAGGGGGAAGTAGAGGTGGAGCCACCGGGAGAGCGTCAGCGGTCGGACGGTTCCGTTGGACTCCGGCAGCAGGGGCATCGGCCCATCCTATCGGTCCGGATTGGGCTCACCTCCGTTATCCTGTCCTCCCATGACGCTGCGACCGGTGACGAACGAAGACTCCGAAGCTCTCCTCCGGCTGGTGGGCGACTGCTACGCGGAGTACGAGGGCTGCGTCGTCGACCTCGAGGTGGAGGAGCGCCCTCTCCTCGCCCCCGCCGACGCGTACGACCAGTTCTGGGTCCTGGAGGAAGACGGCCGCGTCGTCGGCAGCGTCGCGATGGTGATCCACGACGAGACGCGCGTGGAACTGAAGAAGATGTACCTCGAAGCGGGGCTCCGCGGCACCGGGCGGGCGACGCGCCTCCTCGCCGCGGTCCTCTACCAGGCCGTCATGATGGCCGCGACCGAGGTCGAACTCTGGAGCGACACCCGATTCGAGCGCGCGCACCGTTTCTACGAGCGCGAGGGGTTTCTCCGGACCGGGCGAACCCGTGAACTGAACGACCCCTCGGGCACGACGGAGTTCCATTTCGTGCGCAGGCTCGGGGGAATGCCGAAGTGAGCCGATTCGCCGGAATCCGCCAGGGGCTGTTCGCGGGCCCGGCCCTCGGCGCCCTCGTGGGCCTCGCCGACTGCCTGCGCGCCGCGGCGGAGGGCGGGACCGTGCTCACGCCCCGTCACTGGCTGATGGCCACGATGATCTACGCGGTCGCCTGGATCCCCCTCGGCCTCCTCGCCGGGCTCGCGGGCGGGTTCGTCTTCCCGCGCGGCTCCCGCGCGGCCGTGCTGCTGGCCGTCCTCGGGACGGCGGCCTTCGCGTGGGGCGCCTGGGAGAACATCGTGAATCTCCCGTCGTTCACGTCGCCGGAGTCGCTCATCTTCGACGCGATCCTCCTCGGCGGCGCGGCGGCGGCGTTCCTTCTTCTCTACCTGCTCCCGGTGCCGGTCCCCGAGCCGCGGTTCCGGACCTGGTGCATCCTGCTCGCTCTGCCCGCG
>JBDLIY010000270.1:0-5793 GCA_039714635.1 Planctomycetota bacterium | reverse complement strand
CTCGCCGCGAAGCGCTACGACCCGCCGGACCGGATCGCGGCGATGGTCATCGCCGGGGTCGGAGGAAACGCCGACTCGGCGCCGGCGGAGCTCGCGCTTCTCGTCGCCCGCTCGATGCAGGCGAACGAACGGCCGCGGGCGCGTCTGCGGTGGCTCATCCGCGCGTTCTCCGCCGCCGAGCCCACCGACGCCCTCTGCCTCGAGCTCGCGAGGGCCTTCCTCGAGAACGGGCGCCAGGGCCCGGCGCTCGCCGCGCTCGACCTCCCGATGCAGCGAGGCACGGGCGACGTCGAGATCCTCGACCTCCGGATGCAGGTCGCACGTTGGACGGGTCGGCTCGAAGCCGAGATCGTCGCCATCGACCGGCTCCTCGAGATCGAAGAGAGCAACGATCTGCTCGATCGCATGATCGAGGTCCAGACGGCATGCGACCGTCCCGCGGAGGCGGTCCCGTACGCAGTGCGGCTGGCCGAGCGAACGGGAAACCTCCTCGTGATGGAGCGCGCCGCCGACCTCGCGTTCCAGGGCGGGGACGTCGAGACGGGCTTCACGCTCCAGCGCCGGCTCGTCGCGGAAGCCGCCGACCCGCGGCCGTGGCGGGAGAAGCTCGCCCGGCGCCTCCTGCTCGACGTGCGGGTCGACGAGGCCATCGAGGTCTACGAGACGCTCGCCGGGAACCATCCCGACGGCGGGTACGACGAACGCCTGGAGGAACTGCTCCGGCGGCGGAATCGCAACACGGAACTGGTCGTGGTCCTGCGCCGTCGGTACGCGAAGGAACCGACGGAGGCGCTCGAGTCGGAGCTGATCCGGCTCTCCGCGGCGGTCGGGGACATGGAGGAGACCCGCGACCTGGTCAAGGAACGGCTGGAGGGCCTCGACGACCCCGACGTCTTCTTCCGGAATCTGCTCCAGTACCACGCGGCCGGCGTGGGCGGCCTCGACACCCACGCGCTGCGCTTGATCGGGGCCGGCGGCCTCGACGAAGAGACTCTCGAGGTGGCGACGTTCGCGATCTGGGAACTGCGGGAGGAAGACGGGATCGCGGAAGTGGCACGGGCGATGGGCCTCGCGTACCCCGAGAACGAGCGCGCCCGGGAGGCGCGGATCTCGTCGTTCGACTGGGGGAACACACCGGCCGGGGCGGCCGAGGCGGCCGAGCGCCACCTGGCCGAGCATCCCGGCGATGAACTCGTCCACCGGGCCTGGATCGACCGGGCGGGCTGGGCGGGGCTCGGAGGGATGGAGATCCGGGCCCGGAGCGCCTGGGCGGACACGCATCCGGACGATCACGACAACCGGAGGAGGCTCGCGGACCTCCTCGATCAGCTCGACCGGCACGACGAGGCGGCGGACCAGTGGGCGCTGCTCATCGCGGTGGACGGCGAAGGTTCGGAGAGCGAGCGGCGCCACCTCGACTCCCTCCGCGCGGCCGGGAACCACGCCGAGGAGTTCGAGTACCTCCTGAAGCGCGCCGAGCGCGAGGACCTGACCGTCGAGGAGCGGCTCCACCTCGCGGAGCGGTTCTTCGCCGGCCAGTGGCTCGACGTCGCGCTCGCGAGCTACGCCACGGTGCTCGAGGAGGTCCCGGACGAGCGAACCGCCCTGCTCCGGATCGGCCAGATCCGGCTGTGGGGCAACGATCCGGAGGGAGCGATCCCGTACCTGGAGCGGCTCGTCGAGCTGGACGGACCCGGCGACGGCGAAGTGCCCTTCTACCTCGGCGAGGCCTACGCCGCGGCGGACCGCCGGGCGGAGGCGTGGGAGATGAGGGAGATCGCCCTTCCGCTCCTCCGGACCGAGGGCGAGCTGACCGTGGAGCGAGAGGGGATGGTCGCGAAGATCCTCGCGCAGACCGGTCGCCTCGAGGAGGCGATCGCGATCTACGAGCGCCTCACCACGCAGGTGCCGGACGACCAGAGTCTCCTCCTCGACTACGCCGTGACCATGATCGCCACGGAGCGCACCGGGGACGCCCGGCGCGTGATCGACCGGGCGAAGGCGATCGCTCCCGACTCGCGGCGCGTCCTGCGCATGGACGGCCAGGTTCTCGTGATGGAAGGCCGCCGGGACGAGGCCATCGTGTCCTTCCGGAAGGGGATCGAGAAGTACGGCTCCGATGCCGGCACCTGGGCGGACCTCGGCCAGGCCTGCCTCGACGCCGGGCGCTGGCGGGAGTCCCGGGAGGCGTTCGCCCGGGTCCTCGTGCTCCAGCCCGAAAACCGGTACGCGGCGCTGACGCATCGCGTCCTGACCGACCGGATCGAGGGCACGCTCGAGGTGGGCGGGCGGACGAAGGTCGTCGCGGAGGACGAGTCCCTCGATAGCTGGCTCGCCGGCTCCTTCGAGGCGTTCGACGAGTTCACGCGGCTGTCGTTCCAGGGATCCTTCGGACGGACCTCCGGCCGCTCCGCCGCCGTCGACGACGGGAAGACGGACGTGACGGCTTCCATCACGTCGCTGGGCGTTTCCCTCTTCCGTCGGTTCGGCCAGGACTGGGAGGGCGGCGGCGGCCTGGATCTCTACGCCGGGCGGGACGGCGCCTCGCCGGTCGGCGGCTGGCTCGGAGCCGGCTGGGAGGCGAAGCGGCCCGACGTCAGCGTCACGGCCCGTTTCTCCCTCCACGAGCCGCTCACCGACCCCGCCGCGGCAGCCGGCCTCGGTGGCGACCAGACGGGGCTTCGGCTGGACGGCTACTGGCAGAACCCCGACGGCGACTTCTGGCTCTCGGGGACGGCCTGGTACCGGTCCCTCTCCGTCGACTCGCCGGAGACGGGCGCGATCACGAACGGCCAGGCGATCGCGAGTCTCTCCGCCGGAACCTGGCTGCACGACCGTGGTCCGCGGGTGCTTTCCCGCCTCACGCCCCGGGCCGGTCCCGTGCTGGACGAAGGAACGACGGTCGCCGGCGAGATTCCGGAGGACGAAGGGATCCGTCTGAGCACGTGGATCACCTACACCGGAATCCGGCTTCTTTCCGATAAGGAACTCGCCAACGTCCTCCCCATGGGAGAGGCGTTCGACTACCTGACGATCTCCGGACGGGCCGAGGGGCGTGTTCTGTCCGGAATCTATTACGAGGCAGAGGGATACGCAGGCACGGATCTCACCGACCCGGAACCCTTCGTGGGACTCCTGGCCGGCGTGAGCTGGCGTCCGTCTCCCGGGTTCGAGTTCCGGATCCGGGGCGGGCACGGTCTCGCGTTCGGTCGTGAGAACGGCGACTCCGGCTCGACCGAGGTCCGGCTCGCGGTCACGGTGCATTGGTAGAGACAGGAACAGGCCCGAATCCGCGGCCCCGCCGCGACAGCCCCGACCGCGGTCAGGCTACGTTGCGGCTACGCCGCGACAGCCCCGACCGCGGTCAGGCTACGTTGCGGCTACGCCGCGACAGCCCCGACGGAAGTCAGGGTCTGTTCATGTGGTGGGCCCACACCCTGCTCGAGATCGGGGTGCTGTTCGGAATCATCGTGACCCTCGAGCTCAAGATCGGCGACGGCATCGTCGGCGCCTTCGAGACGCACCCCCACCCGTACTGGCTCATCGTCATCCCCATGGCCGCCGCCCGCGGCGTGGTCGCCGGCATGGTGACGTCCGTGGTCGCCACCGCGCTCTACCTCTTCGGCGCCCACCAGGCAAACCTCGAGCTCCCGATCCAGGAGCTCATCACCCTCGAGACCATGCTGGAGCCGATCCTGTTCTTCAGCGTGGGTTTCCTCGTCGGCGAGTTCCGCGACGTCACCACGGCGAGGAACTACCGCAAGTCCGTGAAGCTCACCGCCTCACGGAACCACGCCCGGAAGATGCGCGAGCAGCGCGACGTGATGGCCGAGGCCAACCGGATCCTCGAGAAGCGCCTCGTCGACCACACGGCGCAGTTCGGCAACCTGATCGTCGCCGCCACCCGCATCGAACACGCGGGCCGCCGCGAGGCGTTCGAGATCGCCCTCGAGCTGATCGAGGAACACTGCGGCGCCGGCGCCTCCGTCCTCATGCCCCTCACGGGCGGGAGCGTCGACTTCCTCTGCCACCGCGGCTGGCCCGAGAGCGAGTCTCCGGACCGCCTGCAGGAGGCGCGGACCTGCGACTTCGTCCGCCGCGCGGTGGAGGAGGGAAAGATCGTCAACGGCTTCTCCCTCGAGGAAGCGCCCCCGGACGCCGGCCCCCTCGTCGTGATGCCCCTCCTCGACGAAAACGGCGTCATCGAAGCACTCCTCTGCCTCGACGAGATCCCCACATCCCGCCTCAACGCCTCCGCCGTCCGGACCTTCCTCGCCATCGGAGAGTGGGTCTCGGCCGTCCTCGCGCGCCTCTCCCGCACCGGGGAGGACGCGCCGGTGGCGCCGTCCCTCGCCCTGCTGGAGCGGACGCCGAACTGGCTCGGCTCGCCCGGGGAGCTCGCGGAGCGGCTCGTCGCCGAGTACGAGCGGAGCACCCGCTACGGCATGCCCCTCTCCGTCGTCACGATCCAGTTCGCGGAGTGGACGGACACGACGCCGGATGGCCTGAAGCTGGTCGACGACTACGTCCGCCGGGTCTTCACGCCCCGCCTGCGGAGCTCCGACGGCGTCTTCCGTTTCCCCCACCCCGGCTGCTACGCGGTGCTCAATCCCGGGACGCCCCTCGTCGGCGGCCGCGTCGTGAAGGACCGCCTCATGCGCCGCGTCGAGCAGAGCACCGACTCGACGCTCGGCCCCGTGCACATGGACGTGACGGGTCCCGACCCCGGCGCGCCCGACGCGGAGAACCTCCTCGCGCGGCTCGTCCGCCAGTTCCGGGCCGAGGGTCGCCTGCCCCTCGGCGAGAAGAGCCCCCTCGCGCTCCCCACGAGCACGCGGGTGGGCACGCTCGAAGAGTGCGTCCGCCGGCTCGACGCCGAGGTCAACCTCTCCATTCGAAACGACCTGCCGCTGGAGGTTCTCGGCGTGTACTCCGTCGACGAGCCGACGTCCCACCCGGGCCTGCTCGCATTCCACATCGAGCAGATCGCCCACCGGGCGCTCCGCCGCGTCGACGGCGTGTTCTCCGTCGCCCCGGGCTGCGTCGCCGTCACGCTGCCGCACACCGAGCACGACGAAGCGCAACTCGTCGGGCGCCGGATCCTCACTCTGCTCGCCTACCGCGATCCGGACCCGGCCTACGGCGAGGTCGACTTCCGGTCCATGAGCTTCGGCCCGCGGTACCCGTACCACGGCGCGTTCCTCGAGGGGCTCGCTGCGGTCCGTCCCCTCCGCGACGTCGTCCCGACGGGAGGCGCGTCGTGAGGCTCCGACCGGCTCACCTGGCGTCCGTCGGACGGTTCCTCGTCCACACCGGGGCGAAGCTGGCCCCCCTCTTCGCCCGGCTGAAACCGTCGCGGGAATCCGAGGCCCCGACCCGCAGGTTCCGGGCCCGCCAGCTCGTACCCGTCGCCGTCGGGGCCCTGGCCGGCCTCGCCTCGCTCGTCGGGACGGTCCGGGCGATCGAGTCGGACTCGGGCTGGGACGTGCCCGTCGGCCTGGTGCTCCACACCATCGGCGTCTTCCTCTGCCTCCTCGCGGCGCGGATGCGGCGGCGCGGCGACATCTCCGACGCGGAGACCGACATCGTCCTGACGGCGGCGGCGTTCGTCCCCGGCTTCGGACCCGCGATCGCGTGGAGCCTGCCCCGGGAGTCGGCGACGGAGGCCGTCGAGAACGCCCACGAGGTGATCGAGCGCTACCACGACCACGTGAAGCCGGTCGTACCGGACTACGAGCGGAGCCTCTTCACCGGAGACCCCGACCGGGACCTCGCGCGGAAGCTCGACGCCGA
>JBDLIY010000269.1:0-5810 GCA_039714635.1 Planctomycetota bacterium | reverse complement strand
CCCGGACGGGAAGTTGCTCGCGGACCTCGCCTGGAAGCGGTTCGAGGTGGACGGGCTCCGCGTCGGCGTGATCGGCCTGACGACGACCGAGACGCCGGAGATCACGGCCGGCGGCATGGCGGCGGGCTGCGCGTTCCGGCCGGCGGCGGAGGCGCTGGCGGAGCTGCTGCCCGAGGTGGAGGCGGAGAGCGACCTCGTCGTCGTCCTCTCCCACCTCGGCCACGAAGGGGACCTGGCGCTGGCGAAGGCCTTCCCCGGCATCGACGTGATCGTCGGCGGCCACTCCCACACCGTCGTCCCGGAGCCGGTATTCGTCGGGGAGACGTTCGTCGTGCAGGCCGGTTCCTGCGGGAGGATGCTCGGCCGGCTCGAGGTCACGGTGGAGACGGCGACGGGGAGGGTGCGAAAGGTCGAGGGGAGCCTGCTCGAGGTCACCGCCGACTTCCCGGTCTCGGCGCGGACCGCGGCCATCGTGAAGACGTGGGAGGACCGCGTCGCGGCGGAAGTGGACGTGAAGATCGGCACGGCGACGAAGGCGTACGACAAGGCCGGGCTCAAGACGCGGATCGAGGCGATCTACCGGGAAATCCTCGAGACGGACATGGGCTTCCAGAACCCCGGCGGGATCCGCGCGACGCTCTCGGCGGGCGACGTCACGATCCGCCACGTCTGGACGATCCTCCCCTTCGAGAACACGCTGGTCCGGGTCCACGTGCTCGGGATGAACCTGCCGGACGGGATGCGGCCCGAGGGCGGGGACGTCGACCCCCACCACGTCTACACGGTCGCCACGAACTCCTTCGTGGCCGACCACGCGGACCGCTACTTCCCGAACGGGATCGAGGGCATCGACGACAGCGGGATCATGATGCGCGACGCGGTGGTCGAGTGGGTCCGGGAGCACGGGGGCTTCGAAAAGAAGTAAGCTCGGGGCATGAGGTATGCCGCTCTCGCCGCCGCGCTGATCGCCGGCATCGCGCTCGGCTTCGTCGCCGGGCGATCCACCGCGCCGGAGCCCGAGAACGCGCCGGACGGTCCTCCGCCCGTCGACACTCCCCCGCCGGATCCCCGTCCGGATCCCGAGCCGCCGGCCCCCGCCCCCCTGGAGTTGTCTGATCTGCTCCGGAAGGAGGTGGGGGGCGAAGTCGCCGAGTCTCGCGTCGAGGAAGCCCGGCGATTCGCCGAGTTCGTCCGCCGTCGCGCGAGAGCCTCCGCCGACGCCGCGGACCGGACGGCGGCACACGTGGTCGCGGAGGCGATCCGGAAGGAGCGGGAGGCTCTCGAGGACGCGAAGCGCGGCGGGACGATGGCCCTGCTCCGGAGCGTCGGAGAGAAGCGGATCCACCTGACCGAACTCGTCTCCGACCGGGATCGGTTCGCCGTCCACTTCGCGCGGAAGACGAAGGGGTCCGCCATCGACGGCCGGAGCCTGTGGAAGAACCGCCCGGATCTTCCGGACGGGGCGGTCATCGAGTTCCCGCCCGGCCGCTGGTCGCTGCGGACGAGCCTCCTGGACCACGCGGACCGCTTCACCGCGGACCTTCTCCTGAAGGGCGCGGGGCGCGATGAAACGGTCCTCGTCCTTGACGAACTCTCCACGAACCACGCGATCCGTAACCTGACCTTCGAAGACCTGACGATCGACTGCAACGACGACTACCTGACGGACCTCCGCGACGACAGCTCCGCCGTGTTCCGCATGGTCCGCTGTCGCGTAATCGGCTTCGACACCGTCATGCTGGCGGCGAGCAACGCGGCGTTCCTGGCGGAGGACACGTCGTTCGAGGGAGGCTTCGGACGGTCGCCGGGGTCCGGAAACCTGTTCCGCGTGAGCGGCGCACTGCTCGCACGACTGGAGCGCTGCACGTTCTTCGGACCACTGTCGTCGGTCTTCGACTCCGGTTCGTCGGCCACCTACGTCTTCGATGGCTGCCGGTTCGCAGGATTCCCGGAGTCCTTCGAGAGGACGATGAGGCGCAGTCCGAGCGGCGTCACCTTCGTCGGCTGTACGCGGAAGGACGAGACGGCGGAGGCGGCGTTCGACCGGCGATTCTCCGTGATGACCCTGGGCATCGAGGCGGCCGCCGCCCCGGGCGTCACGATCTCCGGACCCGACGACCGGCTGGCGTCGGGCGCGACACAGGCCGCGACCGTAGTCTTCGGAGCGGGCGTGTTCAGCTGGTCGGGCAGCCGGAGCGTTCCCGGACTGCGGGGCGCGCTCACGATCGTCGGCGCCGGCATGGACCAGACTCTCGTCCGGCCGAGCGGCCTCCCGCGCGTGCGGACAGCGGTCTACCGGGACCTCACCCTGGACCTGGGCCGGGATGACATCACGGTCCCGGACGGGGGCGCCCTGACCATGACCCGGTGCCGCGTCATCGGCTTCGACAGCGGAGCCGGCGGGAGCAACGCCTTCTCCATGGACGACGGCCTCTTCACGGCGACGGACTGCCGGTTCGAGACCGGGTTCGGCCGGAACCCCGAGCACGGGAACCTGATCCGGGGCCGCGACTCCCTCGTCCTGGAGCTCGTCAGGTGCTACGTCCGGCTGCCCGACGGCACCTTCATCTCCCCCGGCCGGCGCACCCTCGCGTCCTTCTCGAACTGCGTCTTCGCCGACGCCGACCCGAAGTACCAGGCCTGGCTCGGGAAGAGCTCCGCGAACATCCGGTTCCTGGCGTGTGCCGTGAGCCACGGTCCGGTGCTCGATGCGAAGGCAAGGAAGCGGCTCAAGCGGATCGGGCCCCGCCCGTTTTCCGACCTCAACCCGGCCTGGGGCAAGGGCAATGCGAGGTAGCGTTCAGAGGCGGTGAAGGTACCCGTGGGCGTCGCGAGCGCGGCGATGCGCCCACCGGGCAAGGCGCGCCAACGATGCGACCCGAGTGGGTCGGCGAGGCGGCGCAACGCCGATCCGGCGGGATGCAGCGCCCCGCGCAGCAGGTCAGGGGTATCTTCACAGCCTCTCAGCGCAGCGATCGGACGATCCACTGGGTGAGCGCGAACGTCGCCCCCACCGCGGCGAAGAACGGGACGATCATCTGCACCCAGAAGAGCAACTGCCAGTCCCGCGACCGCTTCCGCAGCAGGAACGCCGGCACGAAGCTGAATACGGTGAAAAACGTCGCCGCGATCGCGTAGGCCGACTGCGGCCGGAACGGATCCGGCAGCCCGCCCCAGAACGACTGGCTCCACATCAGGAGGTAGCAGGCCGCCTGGAGGTGGAGATACGCGAAGGCGACGCGGTAGACGACGCCGTGTCCCCGCGCGGGCCGCACGAGCCACATCCCCGTGCCGAGGAACAGGTAGAAGGCCACGAGAGCCAGCGTCGGGGCGACCGAGACCATCCCGGACGCGCCCGACGGAAAGCCGCTGCCGTAGACCGCCATCGGCACCGAGACGGTCGTGGCGACCATCAGCCCGAGGCCGAGCCAGTTCTCCCGGGTCGGGGGTGGCAGCGGCTGAGAGCGCAATCGGCGTCGCCGGCGGCGCGGGGCGCCTACTGCTGCTCGACCTGTTTCCGCTTCTCCCATACGAAGTTCACGATCAGCTTGAACATCGAGTAGTCCTCGGCGATCTCCTTCGTCATCGCCTCGGTGATCTGGCCGTCGAAGAAGCGCAAACCGTCCATCTTCCGGATCTGCTTCAGGGTGAGCCCCAGGCTGTCGGCGGCGAAGATCTTCCGCGCCTTCGGGGTCGTCAGGCCGGAGAGCCCCTCCTCCTGCAGGAAGAAGTGCGACACGCAGGTCTGCACCTTCCCGTGGCCGTAGTCGAACGACGCCGCCATGGAGGACGCGAAGTACTTCCGGAGCATCTCCAGGCTGTCCACGAGGATCTCGACGCGGAACTCGTCCACGACCCTCATCGGGAAGGCGATGATCTCCAGCCACCACTTGAGCTTCTTCGTGCGGGCGAAGACGCCCTCGATGAGCGGGTGATCCGGGTCCGCCGCCTCGATCTCCACCACGTCGTTGCCGGTCTTCGACTTGCTGTCCTTGTCCACGTAGCCGGGGAAGACGCGGGCCACCGTGTTCTGGAGCGCCCAGTCCGTCGCGATGATGTAGCCCCCCACGTGGACGAACCAGGACACGGGTTCGAAGGCGGCCTTCTTCCCGATCGTCCCCTCGCAGTTGATGAGGAGGAGCTGCTTCGGGTTCAGGCCGACGGTGAGGATCTCCTGCGGGCGGATCACGCGGTGCCGGATGTCGAGGTGCTCGAGGACCCACTCCGCGTGGTCGTACTTCCCGATGACGCAGATGATCTGGGCGCGGTTCAGGATCTCGATCAGGTACTTCTCCTTCGCGTACCCGTCGTCCTTCCCCTCGATCCGGTAGCCCTTCTTCGTCAGATCCAGCGAGTCCTTGTTCACCTCGTACCACTTCCGCCAGCCGGCGACGTCCCGACCGCGCTTCGACTGGGCGATGACCTGGAGGTTCAGGAGCCCGGCGGCCTGCACGACCGGGTTCCGGTCCTCGAGCGCGTCGAGCAGAAACGGCACGGCGGTCATGTGGCGACACTGCCCCAGCGCCTCGACGGCGGCGCCACGGATCTTCCAGTCGGAGTCCTCCACCCGCTTCGAGAGGACCGGCACTTCCGTCTCGTGACCCAGGGTCCCGAGGGTGATCATCGCGGCCGTCGGCACGCGCCAGCCGGCCTCGGAGACCAGGGGGTGGAGGTCCGGAAGGTTCTCCGTGAGCCCCAGGTTCCGGACGTAGACGCACGCGCGGATCTTCACCTCCGCGGAGTCCGTGGAGAGCGCATTGCGGATGACGGCGGCCTGGACCTCCCGATCCGCCGCCAGCTTCATCGCCCCCTCGAACGCCATGCGGCGCACCGTGACGTTCGAATCCCCCGTCAGGACCGGGCGGAGGGCCTGCAGCCCGCCCGCAAGACCCGAGTTCCCGATGCCCCGAGCCGCCCAGGCCCGGACCGTCGGGGCGGGGTCCTCGAGGAGGTCGACGAGGTACGGGCCGGCGGCGGGGTCGTTCAGGTTCGCGAGCAGCTTGACGGCGCGGGCGCGGCGGTCCGTGTTCCGCTGGCCGGCCGCCACTTCCGAAAGCAGCTTCGCCGTCGGCTCCGGCTCGAACTTCCTCAGGCCCCGGGCGACCCGCTCGGCCACGTAGGGATCCGACTCCAGGAGCACGAGTTCCACCATCGCCAGGGCCGACTTCGGACCGCGAACGCCGCCGAGCCCAACGGCCGCCGACACCCGGACGCGGATGTCCTTGTCCCGGATCATCTTGAGGAGGTACTTCTCCGACTCCGGGTTGCCCGCGTACCCCAGCGCCAGGGCCGCCGCCGCGCGGATCTTCGCCTCGCGGACGAGGAGGAGAGGGGCGATCGCCTCCGCGTCCGCCGGCGTCGCCAGGACCTCCGCCGCCTCGAGGGCGCGGATCTTCGGCGTCTCCGCCCGGCCCTTCCGAACGGCCTTCAGGAGCCGCTCGTACGCCCGGTCGACCTCCATCTCCTTGAGCGCGTCGACCGCGGCCTGGCGGACGAGGATGATCTCCCCCTCCACGGCGGCGCGCCCGACCCGCTCGAAGGCGCCCTTGCACTTCAGCTTCCCGAGGGCTTCCAGGGCCCGGATCTGGACATCCCACTCCTTGTCGTCCACGGCCCGGAGAATGAGCTTCGCGGCCCGGTCCCCGCCCACGAGTTCCAGATCGCGGATCGCCGTCAGGCGGTGCTTGTAGTCGCCATGCCCGAGCTCTTCCTCGAGTTCCTCCCAGTCCGGACCCGCGGAGAGGGTGGGAGTCAGGACGAGCACGACCAGAATCAGCAGCCAGAGACGATTCACGGGGACCTCCTCGTTC
>JBDLIY010000268.1:0-5814 GCA_039714635.1 Planctomycetota bacterium | reverse complement strand
GGGGGCGGCGCCCGCCGCCGGCGGAATCGCGCCGGGTCTGGAATATTGCCTGAGCGGTGCCGGGTTGAGCGCCAGCGTCGCCAGCGCCGCGATCACGGCCGCGAAGCCCCGGTCGAGCAGCGTGGACCAGAAGACGACGGCGGCGGCGGCCACCGCGGCCGGGACGAGGCGGACAGCGAGGTTCCAGCGCCCGACCGTGAACAGGTTCGTCGGGTCGATCCCGCCCAGGGCGAGCAGGTACGTCTCGAGGAATGTGAGCCAGGCTACGTAGAGTGTGGCGGTCCCGAAGAGGAACGTCGCCCGGGCCACCCAGATCGTCTGGAGCCGGACGGGCTGCGCGACGAGAAAGGCGAGGCGCCCCGCGGCAATGTCCGCCGAAAAGAGGTCCGCGCCGATCGCGAGGACGTAGACGAGCGCGAGGAGCGGCAGGACGGCCGCGCCGAGGGCGGCCGTCTCGACCGTCCTGCCGCTGGCGAAGGCTAGCACGCGCAGGCCCACGAGGATCACCGGCCCGAGGACCGCGAGCCCGACGATGAGGCTCGCGTTCTCGCGCCATTCCTTGCGGAGGAGTTCGATCATCGGGAGGCCTCCCTTGCGGGGATGCGAACCGGCTCGCCCCCGTCGACCACCATGTGCAGTGAGGTGGGCGTGCCCCCGTAGAAGAGGAGCCGGCGACCGTCGAATCGGGCGAGAGCGCTGGCCCGCGCGACGCGGGCGAATCGCCTGACTCCGGTCTCACCGATCTGTCCGACGAACACGGCATCCCGGTCCAGCGCGAAGAAGGACCGTCCATCCGGGCTCCATTCCACGTCGAGGATCGTCGAGTCCGGGATGGCGTACCGGACCACGTCGCCCTCGCCGGCGGAGCAGACGACGACGCCGGCTCCGTCCGCGATGATCAGGCGCGTGCCGTCCGGGGACTCGGCCCGGTCGGCGTACCGGAGCGTCCGGAACAGGAAAGTCTCCTCGCTGCCGTCGAGGGGAACGCGCCAGATCCCGTCCCGTCCCCAGCGGAGCCCGCAGCCCTCCGGCGTCGGCGGCAGGGCCGCCAGGTAGCGCGTGGTCGGGACGACCTTCCCGTCCTCGAAGGAGAATACGCCGGGGGACCTGTTGGCCGAGTCGCGGCGGACGGGGATTCCCCAACTCGTCGGGGTGCCGAGCCAGAGCCCCTTCGGGAGGTCGACCACGGTCCCGTCGCGCGTGTGGAGCCGGACGTGGTCGCCCCCTGAGTCGAACCAGTGTCCGTGCCGCGCGTATCCCCGGCGTATCGGGTGCCACCGGCGGTCGAACGATCGCGTGCGAAGCGGCCTCCCCGCCTCGAGGTCGTAGTCCGTGACGACGGGCGATCGGATCTCTCCGGTGCTGCCTTCACGGAAGAGACGCACCTGGCCGGTCTTCTCGTGCTTGCGTGAAACGGAGAGCGGGCCGCCGTAGGGCGCCAGGTTGCGGATCCGGCCATCTGCGAGGTTCACCGCGAGGGTCGCCTGAGGACCGACTCTTCCGCCCGTGGCGCCGAGGGGGCCGGCCTTCGGGCGGCGCGCGCCGACGAACACCCAGTCTCCGGCGGGCTCCGTGTCCAGGAGCCAGGTGTGGAGGTCGCGGTCGGTGGGCGATATGTCGCGCCAGAGCTCCAGCCGGATCGCCGCCTGGGCCGTGGGTGGTGCCAGGACGAGCAGGCCGACGACGAAGGCGAGAGCGAACCGGCGGATCCGGCCTCCCAGGTGAATCCGGCTGAACGCGTAGGCGGCGAAGGACCCGGCGAGGAAGGCCGCGGTGAGAACGAGCGACGCGTCGAGCGCGAGTTGCTCCTGTCTCTGGAACAGGAGATACCGCAGGACGAACGCCATCCCGACACCGAACGCGATCGCGAGTGAGAAGACCGCCCCGAACGCCGCCGTGAATCCGCGGTCGATCAGTGTCGACCAGAAGAGCGCCGCCGCTCCCAGGACCGGGACGATGCCGAGAAGGAACGACCAGCGTGCCGCCTCGGCGCTCAGGAAGAAGCCCGCACCGTGCCCGCCGACCACGTGGATGGCCGTCTCCGTGACGATCAGCCAGCCGAAGAACAGCGACGCACTCCCGAACAGGAAGACGGCCTTCGCGGCCCAGACCGTACCGGGCCGGACCGGCTGCGCGGCGAGGAAGACGTGGCGCCCCGCCGCAGAGTCTGCGGCGACCAGGTCCGCAGCCACGGCCAGCATGAATAGGCCGAACATCCCGGGAAGGATGTAGATCGCCGAGTCCCGTGGCAGATCCTGTCCCCAGCCGAACACCAGCCACTTCGCGAGGACCGAGAGCACCGGCGCCGCCAGGGCGAGGCCGATCACTAAGCCCCGGTGCTCCCGCCACTCCTTGTTCAGCAGTCCGATCACGCGACGACCTCCTCACGCTCCCGCGGGGCGCCCAGCAGGTCGACGAAAAGGTCCTCCAGGTTCACGCCGATCTCGTTCACGTCACGGAAACGCTCGCCCAACAACTCCGCCGCTCCGTTCGTCCCGTCGAGGTACGTCAGCACCGCCTCGCGACCGCGGCGCGCGACGAACGGGTCGCCCGGCAGGTCGGCCAGCGGACGGTCGTCCTCGATCGGGCCTACGGCGAGCCGGCGGGCGTTCGTCCGGATCTCCTCCGTACAGCCCTCCAGCACGATCCTCCCCCCGGCCAGAAACGCCACCCGGTCCGCCAGGCGCTCCACGTCCTCCATCTGGTGGCTGGAGAGAAGCACCGTGCGGCCCTCCTCCGTGATCGTGTCCACGATCGACGCGAGGACCTCACGCTTCACGATCGGGTCGAGGCCGGACGCCGGCTCGTCGAGGAGCAGCACCTCCGGGCGGTGGGCGAGGGCCAGGAGCAGGGCGAGCTTCGCCCGGTAGCCCTTCGAGAGCTTCCCGATCTTCTCGCCGAGGGGCAGCTCGAACAGGTCGACGAGCCGCCACTCCTCCTTGCGGTCCCAGCGGGCCTTGCGGAGGGAACGGACGAGGTCGATCGTGTCGCGGACACGCCACTTCGGGTGGAAGGCGGTGTGCTCGGCGACGTAACCGACGGCCGCCTTGACCTTCAGCGGCTCGCGCCACGGGTCCATGCCGAGGACGCGGATCTCGCCGCCGTCGCGGGGCATCAGGCCGGTCAACATCTGGAGCAGTGTCGACTTCCCGGCGCCGTTCCGGCCAAGGAGCGCGGTGACCGATCCCCGCGGCACGGCGAGGTCGAGCCCGCGGTGGACCTTCTTCCGGCCGAACCGCTTCTCCACCTCGATGAGCACAATCGGATCGAGTTCAGACATGGTTCTTGGACCTCCCCAGGCACCGGGTGACCAGCTCCCGGATCTCCTTCGCCTTCATCCCCGCGGCGACGCCCTTCGTGACGCCGTTCGAAAGTGCCTCCGCCGCGATTCTCCGGCTCTCCTCGACGCAGCTCTCCCCCGCGTCGTCCGCCACGAAGGCCCCCGAGCCGGGCCGGGTGCGGAGAATGCCCTCGCGCTCCAGGTCGCGATAGACCTTGGCCACGGTGTTGGGGTTGACGAGGAGGTCGCGGGCGAGGCCGCGGACGGAGGGGAGCTTCTCACCGGGCTCGAGCCGGCCCGTGGCGATCGCGAAGCGGATCTGCTCCGCGATCTGCTCGCTCACGGGTACGGCGGCCGACGGGTCGATGCTCAGGATCATGGCACCGTACTATCGTGCTAGTACGGTGCGACACTTGAGGCCGTTCTGGAAAAGCCGTCAGGCGGTCTGCTGCAGGGCCTCGATCACCGCGCCGTGGTTCGGGCCGTTGCTGGCCACGACGCCGCGGTTGGCCTCAAGAAGGCGGCCGTGTCCGAAGTCGAGGGGCTTGCCGTTCACGTCCGTGACGCTGCCGCCGGCCTCGGTGACGACGAGCGAACCGGCCGCGTGGTCCCAGATCTTCTCGACGTAGACGTCGTCGCGCGGGATGCGGAGGTAGAGCTCGGCGTCGCCGCGGCCGACCAGCGCGTACTTGCACTGGCTGTCCATCGCGACGGGCTCGGCGGTGACGCCGAGGAGCTTCGCCACCTCGCCGGCGCGGCCCTGGTGGGAGTGGGCCTTCACCACCGACTGGCAGAAGCGGATGTTCGCGGGGTCGTCGTTTCCGGAGACGCGGGCGACCTGCTCGGCTTCGATCTCGCCCATCAGGGACATGGACATCGCGCCCGCGCCCTTCGCCGCGACGAAGACGACGCCGCGCTCGCCGGCGGGACCGCGGAGGTTCGGACAGCCGAGAGCGGCGGCCGTGACGACGCCGTCCTCGATCATCCCCAGCGCGATCGCGTAGTGCTCGCCGCGCAGGAAGCCCTTCGTCCCGTCGATCGGGTCGAGGGTGAAGTACTTCCCGGTGCCGTCGCAGTCGGCGCGGCCGCGGTCGATCGCGTCGAGGACGCCGTCCTCGGTGGCGTCCGACCACTGCGTCACGACGCGCTCGGTGACGGCGGCGCGCAGGTGCGCGTTCTCGTCCTGGCGGAGTTCGTCCGCGTCCTCCTCGGCGACGAGGGGATAGTCGTCCGCCATCATCTCGAGGTACCGGGCGACGACCGCCTGCGAGGCGAAGTCGGCCACGGTGACCGGGCTCTTGTCGTCCTTTGTCAGGGTCCCGGCGTTGACGAGGTCGGCCTGGACGGCGCGGGTGACGATCCCCGCGGCGCGGACCGCGTTGAGCATGGCGAGCAGTTCAGGATGGGCGAGCTGGAGCATGCGACGGTTCTACCCGACGCGGTCGTCCGCGAATCCGGTAAAAACGGTTCCGCCTCCGTATTACCGGATTCGGGCGTGGGTCGCGAACTCCGGGAACCGCTCCGGCAGCGACGCCTCGAGGAGTTCGAGGGCCGCGTCGTCCGGCGCGGCCCTCGCCAGCCGCCCGCACCACGGGATCGCCGCCGGGTCCTCGCTGAAGATGTACTGGTAGACCAGGAGGAACAGGCGATTCGGGTCCCGCGGGTGCCTCAGGAGGTCCGATTTCAGCCGCGAGAGGACGAGGAAGAACTCCTCCGGGCTCTCGTAGACAGAAACGATCGACCCCGGGGCCTTCAGGACGTCCGGCTCCTGCACCAGCGCCGCGCGCAGCACATTCGCCGCGTCGTCCCACTCGCCCGCGCCGAGCAACGCCTGGCCGAGCGCGAACTTGGGCTCCGCCCGGCCCGGGTTCCGGGCGACCGCCTTCCGGAACCACTCCGCCGCGTCGGCGTACCGCTTTTCGATGAACGCCGTCGAGCCCTCCACGAGCCAGCCCTCCGTCACCCCGTCGAGGGGTTCGATCGGCACGGGATCGTTCTCCGGGGCCGGTGGCTCCGTTTCCGGCTCCGGTACGGGCTCCGGCGGGGGATCGGCGGGCGCGTTCGCGACGGGCTCCACGGGAACCGGGACTTCCACCTCCCGATCCACGTAGACCGTCTCGACGTAGACCTCGGGCTCCGGCCGGATCCAGACCGTTCGCCACCCGCACCAGATGCAACCGCAGCACGAGGACCGCCACGGCCGCCAGGGCCACCACCAGAAAGAGCACGGGTACGGAGCGGGGAGGTGCGGTCGCACCCGGACCGGCGGACCGAAGTGCCACGAGCCCGGCCCCAGGTCCTGGCTTCCGGCGCCGAGCGGCCCGGTCCCGTAGTTCGACGGCCGCGGGGTGGGCCCCGTCTTCCGGATCAGATCCTGCGTCCAGTCGTCCGACGGGGGACGGATCAGGCCCTGCTTCCAGTCATCACCCGAATCCCGCTTCGCGGGTCGGCGGCCGGGGCGGAAGCCGGTCCCGGCCGGTGGCCGGCGCGTCCGATCCGCCGACGGCCTCGCGCGGGGCGCGGGCGGGGCGGGG